>VBKF01000034.1 GCA_005888095.1 Deltaproteobacteria bacterium
TGCCGCCGTTCACGAGGAGGAGCTGACCATCCTGGTGGATACGGGCGCGACCTACTCGCTGATCCCGCCGTCGCTCGCCGACCGCCTCGGCGTCTCGCGGTTGCCCCGGAAGCAGACCATCATCCTCGCCGACGGCCGACGTATCGAGGCCGAGGTCGGCACCGTCATGGTCCGGATCGGTGACCGAAGCGCCGCCACCACGGTCGTCATCGCCGAGTGCGACGAGCCGCTTCTCGGCGTGGAGGCGCTCGAGGCTCTCGGCCTGGCAGTCGACCCGACGACCGGCTCGCTGAGACCGACGCGGACCAACACCGTTCGCCTCGGCGGCGTCCGTTAGGGCTTGGTTCATAGCCCCTCAGACCGGGGCTCAACGCGTCGTTCGCTGGATCACGTCGACGATCTGCGGGAGCGCCCAGTGCAGCTCCCGTTCCCAGTAGGGCCAGCCGTGGTAGCCGCCGAGGTAGAAATCACGGTGCGAAGGGACGCCGGCTGCGTCGAGCGCCCGCCCGAACGAGAGGTTCATCTGGAAGATGACCTGCTCGATGAAGTAACCGCCCGGGTTGCTCGGGTCGTCGCCGGCCGGGCCGCCGGGGGTCCCGGTGCCGGTGGCCACGAAGAGCTCGACGCCGCCGAGGTCCGCGGCACGGTCGGTCGGGTTGTGCGCGCGCCAGGTGGCCTCGTCGGTCACCTGGTTGCCCCACACGCGGTCGTCGGGCGTGCCGAACGTGTCGTGGAAGATGTTGAAGCCGATGCCCGACGCCGGCTCGACGTACCGGGTGTCGACCGCGCCCGAGAAGCTCGCGGCGGCCCGGAAGAGGCCGCGATGGCGGGCCGCGTAGCTCATCGCCCCGAAACCGCCCATCGACAGTCCCGCCACCGCCCGGTGCGCCAGGCGCAGCGTGCGGAAGTGGCGGTCGACGTACCGCACGAGAACGCGAGTGTGGAACGTCTCCCACTGGCGCGAGCCGTCTGCCCAGTCGGAGTACCAGCCCGCCTCGGAGTCGTGTCCCCCGTCCGGCATCACGATGATGAGCGGGAACTGCGCGGAGAACGCTTCGACGTCGGTCTGCTCGGTCCAGGTACGGTACGTGTCGCCCGCGCCGTGGAGCAGGTAGAGGACCGGGTATCGCGCGCGCGACGTGGCGTAGTCCGTGGGCAGCAGGATGCGAACGGTGCTGTCGGGGACGATTAGGCCCGCCGGCACCGGCACGGCGACGTCGAAGCAGCGTGGCGTGTCGCAGACCGCGCTCGCCCGCGCTGCGCCGAAGAGCGAGGCGAGGACAGCAATGAGAACGATGCCACCCCGCGCACACGTCTCTTTCATGTGACGTCGCGCGTATGCTGCTCCCGCCGTCGGCGTCAAGATGCCAAGGCTGCTTCACGCATCGAGGACGCGCAGCCTCCCCGATGTTCTTCGTCGCCATCCCGTGGACACGGGTTGCGGCGCGCGTCGCAACGGCCTGGGCGGCCCCTACAGCAGGAAGCGGTCCCCGGTGGTGAGTTGCCGCGTGCGCTCGGTGGGCCCGAAGACGGCTTCCAGCTGGGCGAGGAATTCGAGGAACGCGTCCAGGTCCCTCACGGCTTCCGGGGCGCGCAGCGTCGCCTGATGGGGGACCTCGGCGCCGATGATGAAGTCCTCTGGACGCTTCACGTGACTCGAGGCTAGCGCTTCTTCGCGTCGGCGAGCAACCGGTCGAGGTCTCGCTCACGATCGAACAGCCGGAAGTAGTCACGGAGCAGGTCAGCGTTCAGCGATCCACCGTGGGCCGCGAAGAGGGCCTCGATGTCAGCCTCCTCTTGCGCCCGACGGGTCGGGGCGTTGACGAGCGCTTGGAGCTTGAGTCCGATGAGCGCTTCCGCGTCGACCACCGGGACACGCAGCCGGGCACCGCGGAGGAGCCTGTTCCCGGCCCGGCGCAGCATGTCCAGGGCTCGCTCGCGACGAGCGAAGATGAAGTCGACTGGCGAGAGTCGCGACGTCCCCCTCGCATAGTTCGCGGCGTCGGTGCCCCGGTGCAGGCACCGTGCCCCGGCTGCGAGCAGGGCATCGTGGAGGGCGGGCGACCCGCGCGCCTCCGCGAGAAAGTCGACGTCGCCGGTGGCCCGCTGGACGCCGTGGAAGGGCAGCGCAAAGCCTCCGATTAGCGCGACGCGAAACCGCTGCCGCCGGGCGACGCCGAGGACGAGGACGATCGAGCGGACGAACGGATTTCGGGAGCGTGACGACGACGGCATCACGGCCGTCCTTGTGGCATTGGAGGTCGCCCTCACTCAAGCAGGTAGCTCTATGAAGGATCCTCAGCGTGGTGCCATCGATCGGCAGGCCGCCGGCCTCGCGGGAGTTGTAGTGCACGCCGTCCGGGGACGGGCTGTCGAGCGCGAAGCCGTGGACGCCGTCGCCCGTGACCGCGGGCGTTCACGTGGAACTCCACCCGTTGGCCCCGTGCCACCGCGCCCGCCTGGGCCGTCGATCAGATGCTCACGGCGCGACCTGGACGACGAGGGCGGGCGGCACCCCGCTCCCCTCGCGCGAGTTGTAGATCGCGCTGTCGGTGCTGGTGGTGTCGATCGCGAAGCAGTAGACGCCGTCGCCCGGGATGGCCGCGGTCACGTCGAAGTCCACCCCTTGACCCGCCGCCACGGCGCCGAGCGTCACCAGCGCCGGTCCGTCGATGGGCGGCGCCGTGTTCCACGTCATCGTCAGCTCGTCCCAGGTGCAGTTCGTGATCGCATGGATGCTGCCGCCCGAGACACTCCCAGCGTTCGTCACGTTCGCGACCTCGAGCTGGAGGTGAGCGCTCGAGACGTGCTTCGCGCCGACGCCGCTCACGC
>VBKF01000035.1 GCA_005888095.1 Deltaproteobacteria bacterium
GAGCGAGGCCGTCGGAGGCGACTCCGGCGGCCTCGGTGCTTTCAGCGAGGTCGGCGCAGCGGCACTCCGGTCGCCCCCGCGGCCTCCGTCTGGGCATCGAGCCGCAGCCCGAACCCGTCGGCCAGGCGCGTCAGGTAGTTGAAGATGCCGACCACGTGGGCGACCTCGAGACAGCCGCGGTCGTCGAAGCCGAAGCCGAAGTCGTAGGGCTGATCGGCGTCGCGCGGCAGCACGGCCCGCACCTGCGCCTCGCTCGGCATCGCGACCCAGGCGTCGGGCGGGCTCTTCGGACTCATGCAGAAACGGTCGCGAGGAAGTCCAGGACGTGGCGGTTGAAGAGGTCGGGCGTCTCGAAGTTGAAGCCGTGGCTGCCGCCCGGGACCTTGACGAGCCGGGCGCCCGGGATGTGGCGGGCCAGGACGTCGGAGTTCGCGGGCGGCACGAGCAGGTCCGCGTCGCCGGTGATGACGAGGGTGGGAGCGATGATCTGGTGCAGCCGTTCCGTAGTTCGGTGTCCCATCACCGCCTGCACCTGGCCGAGGATCGCCTCCAGGCTGAAGCCGTACTCGAGCGCGCCGGAGAAGAGCTCGATGAGCTTCGGGAGCTCGGTGTCGATGAAGGACTGGTTGAAGACGCGGGGCAGGAGGTGCTGGAAGAATTGGAGCGGATCGAGCGCCTGGAGGTCGATCTGCATCTCGCCCGTCGCCGTGATCCGCCCGCCGAACTGCGAGACGGAGAACTGCCGCTGCTGCTCGACCGCGCTGTCGGGCTCGGGGAACGTGCAGCCGAGGACAAGACCCCGGACGCGCCCGGGATGCCGGAGCGCCAGCTCCTGGGCGATCATGCCGCCCATCGACACGCCGACGACGTGGGCGCGTGCGATCCCGAGCACGTCGAGCAGACCGGCCGCGTCGTCGGCCATCTGATGCATGGTATAGGGGCCGGGCGGCTTGGAGCTCCGCCCCACGCCCCGGTTGTCGAAGCTGATCGTGCGATAACGGCGGGCGAAGTCGGGAACCTGGAACAGCCAGGCGCGCGAGTCGGCGGCAAGCCCCATGATGAGGAGCAGCGGGTCCCCGCTCCCGTGCTCCTCGTAGTAGAGCTCGATCGAGCCGACCTTCGCCGTGCTCACTGCTCGAACCAGCCCTGCATGACCTGGGCGAACATCATGTCGCCCGTGAGCTTCAGCTTCCCGGTCATGAAGGCCTGCATACCGTTCAGCGTGCCCGTGACCAGCCGCAGGAAGTCCGGCGCCTGGAGGGTGAGCGTGACGCGCGCCGGCCCGGCCGCGCCCTTCACCAGCTCGCATTTCCCGCCGGCGATCTTCAGCTGGTAGCTGTGCACCGTGCCGCCGACGTTGATGTCGTACTGGATGACGGCGCTCTGGCTCCCGGCCTTCTGGGGCAGGAAGGCCTCGACCATGCCGGCGAAGATCTGGCCGAGCACGGTGTCGGCGCCCTGCGCGACGACGCCCTGCGTGATCTCCTCGTCCGAGCGGCCCTCGAGCGTGGCGGCCAGCTCCTGACGTCGCTTCTGTCTGTCGTCTGCCATCGAACTCGCTCCTCCTTTGGCTCTTCGGCCGCGGCGCAGCGGCGCCGCGACGCCGCTCAGCTACTACCGTGAGTCGCGCCGGGACCGCAACGCGGCCCGGACGAGCGGCCCGCGCGGGCAGCCGAACGGGCGACTCGGGCAGCCACCGGACGCCGGGCTCAGAGGTGTTTCAGGATCTTGCTCGCCATGGCGTCTCTCAACGGGGTGTAGCGCTTCATGAAGGAATACCCGGCGATCAGCCACCGGTCCGCGCGGATGAGCGCCCGTCGGAGCGCCGAGTCGCCCGGCAGCGGGACGTAGCGGGTCGGCCGGAGCGGGCAGGTCTTCCCCTCGTCGCGGAAGTAGTAGAGCGCGATCGATTTGCGCGAGTCCCCCTCCGGGCACGCTACCCCGGCCGGCACGCCGTGGAAGGACGTGGCGCTGGTGCGGAAAACCACGCAGCGATTGAAAATCGGCTCGATCCGCCGCACGCAACGGGTGACCCGGGGGTCCCAGAACTCGAGCCACCCCCGGTGCGACTCCTCCCACTCTTTATTGAGGAAGAGAAGGAGATTCACCTGGCGGCTCCAGGTCCTGCGCTTGGAGTGGGCGAGGAAGTCGGTGTGCACGTTCAGGAAGCCGCCCGGCAGCGTTTGCTGCAGCCCGCCCCCGTCGAGTTCCGGGTCGGCGAGAAGCCCCTCGATCCCCACCAGACGGTCGAGGGCCCGGACGAACGCGTCGGACTGGAGGTCGGCGATCACCGCCCGGCTCGCAGGCCCCATCCGCGAGGGGTCGTTGAGCGCGATCTTCTTCTCGTTGAAGTGCTGGAAGAACTGCCAGCCGTCGCGCGCGGCGTCGAACTCGCGCACGACGGCGTCGGCGACGTCGGGGTAGAGGAGGTCGTCGAGCACGACGTGCGGGAAGGGCGCGGCCGCGGCGAACCGCTCCCGCTCGGCGAGGACGGTCTCGTTCAGCCTGTCGAGGTCGAGGCACTGCATGGCGGGTGCGGGCACTTCGAGCGTGATGAAACCCATATCTCGGCGTCGGGGGTCAAGTCTTCCCTTGGGCCCCCTCGTACGGAAACAGAGGCGAGGTAACGAGACGCATCTTCGCGAGGCGATAGATGATCGCGGTCCGAACGCAGCCGATCCCGTAGCGGATGCTGCCCCCCAGCCCGATCGAGGACGCCTCCGGGGAATATCTCGTCGGGCAGGTCACCTCGGCGATCAGATAGCCGAACCAGCGCATCTGGGCGAGGAGCTGGCTGTCGAACACGAAGTCGTCGGAGTTAGCGTCGAGCGGCAGCCGAGTGAGCACCTCGCGCGCGAAGGCGCGATAGCCGGTGTGGTACTCCGAGAGCTTCGCGCCGAGCAGGATGTTCTGGACGAGCGTGAGGACGCGGTTGCCGACGTACTTCCAGAGCGGCATGCCGCCCGCCAGGGCGCGGCCGCCGAGGATGCGCGAGCCGAGGACGGCGGGGTAGAGGCCGCTCGCGACGAGCGAAACCATCGCGGGGATCAGCCGCGGCGTGTACTGGTAGTCGGGGTGGACCATGATGACGACGTCGGCGCCCTCCTCGAGCGCGAGCCGGTAGCAGGTCTTCTGGTTCGCCCCGTAGCCGCGGTTGACCGGGTGGGTGTGCACGCGGGCGCCGGGAAGCGTCCTGGCGATGGCCGTCGTGGCATCGTGGCTGCCGTCGTCGACGACGATGACGCGGTCGACCACCCCCTGGGCCATCACCTCGTCGTAAGTCTGCCGGAGCGTGCGCGCGGCGTTGTAGGCCGGCATGACGACGACGATCTTCTTGCCGTTCAGCACGGTTTCCCGCCTGGGGACGGCGCGCGGCTCATGGCGGCGCCGGCGGGGAC
>VBKF01000036.1 GCA_005888095.1 Deltaproteobacteria bacterium
CCAGTTCTTCGCCTGCGCGTACTGCGGCTGGCCCGACGTCGAGCGCAAGCCGAGCCGCGACCGGGAGCACTTCGACTCCGACCAGTGCCGCGAGCACTTCCGCGTGCCGCGCCAGAAGGCCGCCCGCCGCCACGCGAGCGAGGGCCGAAAGGCGCAGCTCGCTCGCGAGCGCGCGGCGTTCGAGCGGCTCTTCCGCGAGGGGCAAGCGACGGGTGTACCCGACGCCTACGAGTACGCGCGCCAGAAGCTCGGCAAGACCGCACGCGAAGTCGCCAAGCTGTGGAGGGGGTAGCCCCGCAGGGCAGCTCGACGGGCTTGCGGGGCGGCGCCGGCTTGGCCATCGCCTTGACGCCGGGCCGACGTAGGTCGGTCTCGGGCCGACTCCGTGCCGGCGCGAGGAGGTCGCTGCCGGAGCGCGGCCACGGTCGCGTCATCGGCCAAGGCATCGCCGGACCTTTGGGGGCCTCCGGCACACCGTGTTAGAGTCGCATCGCGGGCGGGGCACATTTGCTCGCTTGCGATCCATGATGAATCAGCGTTGCGCCTCCTCGGGCCGCGGGCTCGTTGCCGTCGTCGTGCTGGGTCTCCTCGCTCAGGGGTGCGCCTCGACATACTGGCGGCTCGGGTTCAAAGACGAATTCGAGGGCGTGCAATTGGTGGACGGCGAGCGGGTCCCGATCCCCATGAGACCCTACCCGTACTTCCGCGGAACCCTCACCGACGCGATCTTCGTCGCGGCGGCGTTCAGGGACGTTCTGGTACGCGATGAACATGCCGACCTCCTCGCGAGCTTCATCGTCGCCCCGCTTGCCCTCGTCGATCTACCGCTGAGCGGCGTGCTCGACACCGTCCTTCTGCCGCGCGACTACGTCGCACACCGTCGATACGCGCAGGCGATGGCGGCCCATCGCTTGCGCGTCGAGGAGCTGGAAAGGCGCCTCTCGCGCGAGGGGGTTCACGGAGCGCCCTGAGCAGCCGCCCACCCGGGCGACCTGACGCTCGCGGGGGCCGGCGTTCGCGCTGGATGCGGCGGCTACCCGACGGCGACGGGGTGCGCGGCCCGGATCATCTCTTCGACTCGCTGCGCCTGCTCGCTGCTGACGTGAAAGCCCGTGCTCTCGACGAGGCGCAGGACATCGCGCCGCAGCTCGGCGAGGTGGACAGTCGAAGGTTCTATCCATCTTGCCCGGCCGCCGCCTCCATGCGGTGGGCATGAAGATGTCCTTAAGCGGTGCAGGCTCTCGGTAGGCTGGAACGTGCCTACTGGTCTTCGAAGAGACTTCCGGCCGCCCAATCCGACTCGCCCGATACACTACGAAGGCGTCCGCCGCTCACGGACGAGTACCGCCCGTTGGCCTCGTTCTCAAGGCCACCAATGGCGGAGGAGGCTTCTCCCGTGGCCCGATTGCTGGCTCCTCCTGCGATCGAGCGGATGCCTAGAGCATCGCTTCCGTCTCCGCCGACCACCGAGGACATTTCGCCCCCGGCGTAGTTTCTTGCGCCCCCAACCACCGTCGCGGCCACGCCAGCCGCACGATTGGCTAGTCCACCGCTGACGGACGCCAACCGATTCTCCGTCCTGTTGCACTGACCAGCGGTCACCGAGCTGAACGACCCGCCGATGGTGTTGAAGCGACCGCCTACGAACCCGCCCGAGCCATCGTAATTGTTGCCGCTCCCGATGATGAGGTTGTGGGACCCCCATCGCGAGTTCCAGCAATTGCACCAGTCGTAGTCGCTCGGGGGACAACCCGTCATGGGGTAGTCGCACGACGGCCCGTTGGTCTCGTCGCAATCCTCGCCGCGCAGCTCGTTGTAGCCGATGATGAGGTTTCCGAGGCCGTTTGGCGGGTCTGCGTCCGTCGAGCCCGACCCTGACACGATCTGTACGTTGACACCTGTGAAGCGAACGGTCTGCCCGCCTTGGGCGAGCGAGACCGACTCAAGCAACCCTTCGAGTCGAGCGAGCCGCGCTTCGAGGTTGTCATTGCGGGCTTGGAGGTCCGCCAGGTGGGTCCCAGCATCACCGGGTTCGCCTTTGGGTCCCGGCGGACCCTGCGGCCCTGGTGCACCGTCCGGTCCTGGATTGCCTTGCGGCCCTGGTGCACCGTCCGGTCCTGGAGCGCCTCGCGGCCCTGGTGCACCGTCCGGTCCTGGAGCGCCCGGCGTTCCGCTCAAGCCCAGCTCTGCGAGATTGATGGTAGTCTCCTTCCTTGCGCAGCGCTCTCGAAGGATCACCGCGCCGGACCGTCTCTTGCACAGGACTGTGGCGTGCACGTGAGAGGCTAAGAGTAGCGACCACACAGCAAGTGCAGCAAAGGACAGGGGTGCCGAACGTACCCGGGATCGGGGTGAGGCGTGCATACTGCGGCTACCAAGCAAGCCCGGTGCCTGCAGGGCAAGGCGTGCTTGGTACTGTTGAACACCCTGCGACGCCGCACGGTCGCGCGGCGCTGCGGCGGTAAGGCCAAGGCGTCGGTGAGGGACCCATGCGGACCGCAACGCATCCCATGAAGCTCGCCGTGTAGCTTCCCCCCCTGGTAAGATACGGCCGTGCGCATCACCGCCATCCTCACCGACGCCGAGGGCATCGTGACGGTCTGGACGCCCGAAGAGCGGCGCTTACTTGAGCCGTTCGCCCAGCGGGACGGCTGGCCGGCGACGCTGCGCTTGGCGCACCTGATCGTGGCGCAGGCACGCGCTCTTGGCGAGCTGTAGGCATGACGAGGCCCACTCAGCCGATAAGCAGGATTGTGTTCGCGCTCATTCTGGCCGTCCTCATGACCGTCGCGCACACGATCAGGAGCTTCGTCGAGTACGGGAGGGACAGCCAGCTCGTGCGTTGGCTGCTCGATAGTGACCCGCGCGCCTACTCGGACATCGGTCTGACCGCGCTCATCTATTTCGTCGTCGCTTGGGTGCTCCAGCCGATGCTGACCCGCTCTCGTGGGGCAGGCGGGTCCCAGGGAGAATGGATCGCCTGACGCACCGGGACTCCGGCGAAAGATTCGGCGACCGCTCCCGCCACCCGCCGGGGGCCCGTCAGCTCGCCGCCGCCCGCGTGCTTCGCCTGTCGCGCTCTCGGATGTACTCGCCGAGGTCCACGGGCTTCGCCCTGCGCTTCGTGCCGAGCTTGTCGAGCAGCCGTGCGAGCGAGTCCACGAGCGTCTGACGCTGCACGACGACGGGCAAAAGCTGGCGCTTCCTCGTCACGAGCGAGGGCTGCCTGGCGAGCCAGTCGTCGAGGGACGAGACCAGCACCCAGGACTGCGCGGCCAGCTCCAGGAGCGTCTCCTGGGCCCAGGAGAGCCCGCCCCCGAGGTCTCCCCGCACGCCCTCCTTCCAGCGCCGTACACCGACGGCCACGGCGCTCCTGCCATCGAGCCTTCGCGTCGTCAGCGTGGTCAACGCCTTTCGCATCGTCGTGAGTGCGTGCTGCGCCGGCCTCCCACGAGCCCGCTTCCCGTTCGTCTGCACCGCTCCCATCGTTCGCGG
>VBKF01000037.1 GCA_005888095.1 Deltaproteobacteria bacterium
TCCGACCGCCGCGGCGGCGTCCCGGTACGCCCCGCGATTCGTGGCCTGACCCGTCCGGGACGTCGGCCGCGCGCGGTTGTGGCGGCGGGCCCCGTCGTTTATGTTGCCGAGGTTTCGCCACGTATGACGCAGGCCATGCTCCGCCCGCTGCCGGAGCGGGCATCCCTGCCCGCGCTCGACGGCCGGGCCCCCACCATCGGCGGCAAGTTCTTCTTCATCGGTGACCACAAGCTCTACCTCCGGGGCGTCTCGTACGGGCCGTTCGCCGCGTCGTCGCACGGGTTCCCGTTCCCGGAGGAGGAGACGCTCGAGCGTGATCTCCGCCTCATGGTCGAGGTCGGGGCGAACTGCCTGCGCACGTTCACCGTTCCGCCGCGCTGGCTGCTCGACCGGGCCGCCGAGCACGGCATCCGGGTCCTGGTGACGATCCCATGGGCGCAGCATGTCTCCTTCCTCGACCGGCGCGAGCTGGTGGCACAGATACGCGGTACCGTGCGCGCCGCGGCGGAGAACTGCGGCAATCATCCCGCCCTCTTCGGTCTCCTGATCGGCAACGAGATCCCGCCCGACATCGTCCGCTGGTACGGCCCCGAGCGCGTCCGCGAGTTCCTCCGCTCGCTCGTCGACGTCGTCAAGCAGCGCGCGCCGTCGACGCTGGTCAGCTATGCCAACTTCCCTTCGACCGAGTACCTGGACGTGACGGAGTTCGTCGACTTCCTGTCGTTCAACGTATACCTGCACCGCGAGGCCGATTTTCGCCGCTATCTGTCGCGCCTCCAGAACCTGGCCGAGGACAAGCCCCTCGTACTCACCGAGTTCGGCGTCGACTCCATGCGGGAAGGGGCCGAGGCGCAGGGCGACATGCTCGCCTGGATGGTGCGCGCGGCGTTCGAGTCGGGCGTCGCCGGCACCTTCGTCTTCTCCTGGACCGACGAGTGGTTCACCGGCGGGTCGCAGATCAGCGACTGGGCGTTCGGCCTGGTCGACGCCGGGCGGGAGCGGAAGCCGTCGTTCTGGGCGGTGCAGGCGCAGTACGGTGCGCCGCTCCCGCCCCGCCTCGAGGTGTCGCCCCGCGTCTCCGTGGTGGTGTGCGCCTACAACGCGGAGCGGACCATGGACGCGTGCCTCGCTTCGCTCCGCACGCTGAACTATCCGAATTACGAGATCATCGTCGTCAACGACGGCTCCAGGGACCGGACGCTCGAGATCACCGAGCGGCACAAGCGTCTGTACGACGCCGATCCGGAGGGGCCGCGCCTCGAGATCATCAGCCAGGAGAACAAGGGGCTCTCGATCGCGCGCAACGTCGGCGCGGCGGCGGCGACCGGCGAGATCGTGGCGTATACGGATTCCGACTGCGTGCCGGACCCGGACTGGCTGGCGTTCATGGTCTACAAGTTCGTGCGCAGCGGCTTCGTCGCCGTCGGGGGCCCGAACTTCCCGCCGCCCGAGCCGAGCCTCGTGCCGGCGGCGGTGGCCGTCTCGCCCGGCGGACCGACGCACGTGCTCCTGAACGACGAGGTGGCCGAGCACATCCCGGGCTGCAACATGGGGTTCACGAAGAAGGCGCTCGAGGAGATCGGCGGCTTCGATGCGGTGTTCGCCGCCGCGGGCGACGACGTCGACCTCTGCTGGCGGCTCCAGAACAAGGGCTATGCGATCGGCTTCAGCCCGGCGTCCACCGTCTGGCACTACCGCCGGAACACCGTGAAGGCGTACCTGAAGCAGCAGATGGGCTACGGCAAGGCGGAGGCGCTCCTCTACTTCAAGCATCCCTATCGCTTCAACCTGCTCGGACAGTCACGCTGGCTCGGCCGCATCTACGGCGAGCTCACGACGGCCGTGCTCTCCCGCCGGCCCGTCATCTACTTCGGCGCCTTCGGGCGAGGGCTCTTCCAGTCGCTCTACGAGCCGCCCTCGTCGCTCCTCGGCTACCTGCCGTTCACGCTCGAGTGGAACGCGGTCGGCGTGCTCCTCTTCCTCTCGGCGCTCGTCTCGCCGCGCACGCTCGTCATCGCGGCCCTGCCGCTCGTCGTGTCGGTCGGGCTGGCGATGGCGGCCGCCGCGCGAGCGCGCGTCGACCCGCGCTTCGCGGGCCCGGCGTCGCGCGCCCTGATCGCGCTCCTCACCTACCTCGGGCCGCTGGTCAGGGGTGTGCAGCGCTACCTCTGGCGGCTGCGGGGGCTCGGGCAGGTGGGGCGCATCTCGTTCGAGGGGGAGCAGCAGCCGCCGCGCATCGACTACCTCCGCCGCGGCTTCACGGTCGGGTACTGGAGCGAGCAGGGCCACGAGAAGGAGGCGCTCCTCGCCGCGCTCATGGACTTCTTCATCCCGCGCAAGTACCTGATCGCCGTCGACCCCGGCTGGAACCGATGGGACCTCGAGATCTACCGCGGCGTCTGGTCGAAGGCCCGGCTCACGGTGGCGGCCGAGAACCACGGGGGCTCGAAGCGCCTCCTCAACGTGCGCTGCGAGGTGCGGCTCACGCGGGTGTCGCAGCTCTCTCTCCTCGGCTTCGGCCTCGCCGTCGCGGGCGGGCTCCTCTTCCGGGTGCCGGAGGTCACGGGCGTCGGGGCGGCGCTCGGTCTCGTCAACCTCGCCGTGATCGTCGCCGAGAACGTCCGCCTCGGGCGGATCCTGAACGACGCCCTCGACATCGTGGCGGCGCGCATTGCGCTCCACCCGCTCGGCGCGGAGCGCGCCGCGCCGCGGGCGCGCGCCGCCTGAGCACCGGGCTCCTCATGGGCAGCACCGTCCGGCTCGTGCGGAAGATCCTCGGCCGGCTCGTCCCGTACCGGTGGCTCTGCGCCTCGGCCCTCGTCCAGGTGCTGCTGATCGGGGTCTTCGAGCTGGCGAAGCCCTGGCCGCTCAAGGTCATCGTCGACGACGTGCTGGGCGGCCGGCCGCTCGGCTGGCCCGGCCTCGGGACGCTCGGCGGACCGGCGCTGCTCGCGCTCGCGTGCCTCGCGCTGGTGGCGATCTACGGGCTCCTCGGCGTGCTCAGCGTGACCAGCAACTACGCGACCATCAAGGTCGGCCAGCAGATGGTGAACGACTTCCGGAGCGAGCTCTACGCGCACCTCCAGCGCCTCTCGCTCGCCTTCCACAGCCGCCGCCAGGTCGGCGACCTGCTCTACCGGCTCACGGCCGACACCTTCGCCATCCAGACGCTCACCATGAACGGCTTCTTCCCGGTCGTCACCTCCGTCGTCCTGCTGGTCGGGATGCTGGCGGTCATGCTCCGGCTCGACTGGGTGCTCACGCTGATCGCGCTCGCGATCGTGCCGCTGCTCTTCCTG
>VBKF01000038.1:0-1409 GCA_005888095.1 Deltaproteobacteria bacterium
AGACGGCGTCCAGCACCGGGCGATCCGCGTCGTAGGCGAAGGAGACGTGCCGGAACGCCACGGCGCCGGCGGCGCGTGCGAGGGGCCGCGCATGGGGGCGCTCGAGCACGTCGGGCCGCTCGTCCAGGAGCGCGAACGCCCGCTCGGCGCTGGCGAGATAGGACTGGAGCCCCGCAGCCCTGCGGCTGATCGTCTTCAGGGGCTCGTACAGCTGCCCCAGGTACGCCATCACCATCAGCAGCTGCCCCAGCGTGAGCGTGCCCGAGCGGACATGGCCTGCGCCGATCAGCAGGACGGCCGCCATGCCGAGTGCGGTGGTGAGCCCGATGAGCAGCCCGAAGCGACCCTCGAGCAGCGCGAGGCGGATGCGGGCCGCCATCCCCTCGGCCGCGCGGCGGAGGAACCGGTCCGTCTCGCGCGCCTCCTGCCCGAACGCCTTGACCACGCGCAGCGCCCCGAGCGTTTCCTGCGCGATGGCGAGCGCGGAGCTCTCGAGATTCTTCACGTGCCGCGACTGGCGGCGCATGCGCGGCCGGTAGGCCCGCGACAGCAAGAAGAGCGGCGGGGAGACGGCGAGCGCCACGAGCGCGAGCTGTCCGTCGAGCCGGGCCGTCACCGCAATCATCATGGCCAGCGTGACGGCGGCAGACACCAGGGAAAGGACCCCGTCCACCATGATGCTCTGGATCGCGGGCGCGTCATGGTGGATGCGGTACAGGGAGTCGGCGGTTCCCCGCGAGTCGTGATACGACATCGAGAGGCGGTGGACGAGCCGGGACCGGAAGTCGAGGACCAGCCGTTCGCCGACGTAGCTGCGGAGGAGCGTCGTCGCCAGTCCCTGGAGCTGGCTCAGCACCGCGACGACCACGAGCAGGCCGATGGCGATGAGCAAGATCGCGGCGGGGGACCGCGTGGCCGCCTCGGGGAGGAGCGGCTGGAGGAACGCGGGCAGCGGATGCCCCCCCAGGACCGAGTCAACCACGATCTTGAGCGGCACCGGATTGAGGAGCGCCAGGGGGCTCGCGAGCAGCCCGAGGGCGAACGCGCCCGCGAGGTGGAGCCAGTACGGTCGTGCCTGCAGCAGCAACCGGCGGTAGAGGGAGGCATCGCCCATCATGTGCCTCCGAGCCGCGACCCTCTGAGGGCCTGGGTGATGGTCGCCACGCCGGTGGTGCACTGCTCGAGCGTGCGCAGCGCGGGGAGGAAGGCGCCGAGGCCGAGGACCGCCGCGGCCACCCACGCGTGATCGAGCGCCGCGGCGAGGGCGAAGACCGCGAAGCCGAGCGCGAGGACGGGCCCCCGCAGCCGGACGACGGGCCAGGAGCGGAGCCGGACGAGCTGCCGCCCCCCGCCGTGCTCCTCCACCGCCACGAGCAACCGGGCGGCGCCGAAGAACCAGCACCGCACCT
>VBKF01000038.1:1538-4624 GCA_005888095.1 Deltaproteobacteria bacterium
CAGAGCGGTGCCGGTCGCAGCGTGCCGCGGCGGCGCCAGGGCGTGAGGCCCTCTTCGAGCCGCCCGCGCAGGCGGGCGAGCGGCTGGAGCAGATGGAGCGCCGCCGTCAACGGCCGCCGCATCAGCCCGGCCGCGCCGCGGGCCGGCACGTTCGGGAATGCAGCGCGGGCCGCGCTCAGACAGGCTTGAGCGATGGGCGGCAGCACGGCGCCGAGCAACAACAGGAGGACGAGCTTCAGCGGGCTCCAGTGGATGCTCAACGCGGCCAGCCCGGCCAGGATCGCAATCATCAGATGCCACTCGGGCGTCTGCGACAGCGACGCGAGCAGGCTCGGCGCGGGCTGGTAGAGCGACTGATACGCCGCAACGCCCCAGACACCGTGGTAGATGCGCGCCCGGCGCCAGCCGAGCGCGCGGGTGAGCCCGTTCCCGTAGATGCGGCCGGCCCAGCGGATGTGGCCCGAGCCGTTGTATTTCTCGGGCCACTTGCGCTCCAGCATCGCCTCGGCCCGGCCGTACCCGACCTGCTGCTTCCAGTAGGCGCGCACGGAATTCCGCCGGTGGTGCCAGACCATGGCGGCCGGGCTGAAGCCGAGCGTCCAGCCCCGCTGCTGCAGCCGCCAGCATACGTCCACGTCATCACCGGCGGTGCGAAACTGCGGATCGAACCCGCCGATGGCCTCGAGGCTGGTTTTCCGGAACGCCATGTTGCAGCCGGGGATGTGCTCCGCCTCGTGATCGGAAAGGAGGACATGCACGGGACCGCCCGGCGCCCGCGCCACGCACTCCGCGATCAGTCCGTCCCCCGGCGGCGCGAGGTTCGGTCCGCCCACCGCCGCGTGCGAGGTGCTCATGAACGTGGCCGCGAGATAGGTGAGCCACTCCGGGTCGGGGTAGGCGTCGTCGTCGATGTAGGCGACGATCTCTCCCGTGGACGCTTCGAGCCCCGTGTTGCGCGCGCTCGCCAGGCCGCGGTTCCCGGTCCGGATGAGCCGGCAGTCGTACTGCCGCGCGACGGCGGCCGTCGTGTCGGTGGAGCCGTCGTCCACGACGATGACCTCGTAGTCGGGGTAGGCGAGCTGCTTGAGCCCCTCGAGGCAGTCGCGGATCGTGCGCGACCCGTTGCACGTGCAGACGACGACGGAAACGCGAGGCCAGGCGAGGGCCGGGGCGAACGGCACGTCCGCGAAGGCCTGGCGCACGGCGCGCAGTGCCGGCTTGGGCCGCCGGTTCCGGCGCGTGAGGCCGAAGGCCCAGTCGTCCACGTCGGCTCCGGCGCGGTACCACTCGTCGGTCCAGGCGTACACGAACGCCCCGGCGCACCCCGCCGCGAACGCGCTGCGCACCTGCCAGTCGAGCGTGCGCGCCTGGACGGGCTCGCCGTTCCGCCGGCTGTCGAGCCCGATCTCGCTCATCACGAGCGGGCGCTCGCCCGCATGGGTCTGCAGCCGGGCGAGGTAGGCGCGCAGCCGCTCCTGCGTCTCGAGATAGACGTTGTAGCAGACGAGGTCCAAGAAATCGAGCTGTAGATACTCGGTGGACGGATAGTTGACGTACGTGACGAGGCTGCCCGGCGCGTCGGCCTTGGCGGCGCGGTACAGCCGTTCGAGGTAGCGCTCGACCCGGCGGCGGCCGAACCAGCGCGCCACGGACGCCGGGATCTCGTTGCCGATCGCATAGCACAGGACGGCTGGGTGGCCGGCGCACGCGCGCACGCCGGCGCGTACCACCTCCTCGATGTCGGCAGCGTCCTTGCTCCCGTCGGCGAGGAACCCGATGTAGCGCTCGACCGGCAGGCCGATCATGGCGCGCAGCCGGTGGCGTTGCGCGGCGTCGAGCAGCCAGCGCGGCGGCACGGTATAGGTGCGGATGGCGTTGATCCCGTTCGCCGCCATGAGCGCGAAGTCCCGCTCGACGACCTCGGGCTCGGGGACCTCGCCGCCGTCGGCGCGCGGGCGAAACGTCCCGTAGGTGACGCCGCGGACGTAGAACTTCTCGTCGCCGGCGAAGAGGAACTTGCCTCGAACGGTCGGCGGGTACGCCGCAGTCACGGGCGGCGCGGCCGGTGTCGTCGGCGCCGGGGGAAGGTGATCCGCGCGCAACGGGGCCGAGGCGCTCGCGGCGGACGGGGTCGTGGCGGCCGCCGTCGGTGGCCGTACGGGCGCAGAGCCCCCACAGACGCCCAGGTTGACGGGACCCGGTGTCATCGGACCCGCCCGGCCCCGGGAACCGCTGCCCCTCCGTGTCGGTTCTCGAATGGCTGGCTTCACAGCCGGGGCGCGCAAAGCGCCTCCCAAGAAAGCATTTCGTGTCCAGACAGCGAGGTATCAAACCCGACGATCCTTGGAGCGAATGGTTCCCCGCAATACCCTCGTCGCATGAAAACTCGGGCTTTGACTGCCGGAAACCACGTGAAGCGGTCGGATGAGCGCGGCGGTCCCGTCGTCTTGGTGAATGATCCGCAAGCTGGTCACTCCCCTAGGTCGCAATGCCGCACGCTGTCACGCCGTCGCGGACAGGCTTCGGCGGGTCCGCACCTCGGGATTCTTCCCCCCGTCGGCTCGAGACTTTACCCGATGTACTCGGAGGGACCCTGCGAGTCAGCCTTGTTTGGCCAAATGACCTGCGCGTGGGCAGGCGCGCCCGTCATGGCAGCGCTTCGGGCACGTCCGGGCCCCGTGCCGGTTGTCACGTCGTCCTTGACACGCGCGTCACCGGCGCCGTATCTGCCTCGCGGTTCGGCGCGCCGGAGAGGCGCATCGGCGGTGCGCCCTCGCGCGGAAGAGAGTAGACTCGAGCAGCGCAATGAACGTCCTCGGCATGATCGCCTTCGGCAAGAACCCGGGTGCGTGTCTGCTCCGGGACGGCCGGCTCGTCGCCTTCGCCGAGGAGGAGCGCTTCACCCGCTTCAAGGGCTCGCACGGCTTCTTTCCGGGACGGTCGGTCGAGTACTGCCTGCAGGAGGCGGGCCTCGGGCTCGGCGACGTGGACCGGATCGCGTTCGCCTGGGACGCCGGGAAGTACCCCTACCACATGCTCGCCTCGCTCGCGCGGCAGTTCGTCAAGTACCGCGTGGCGGCCGCACG
>VBKF01000039.1 GCA_005888095.1 Deltaproteobacteria bacterium
TCGGGACCTCGCTCGGCGTCGACCTGAAGCGCGGCATCAACGTCCAGGGCGGCCACCGCAACCACCTCTACGCCATCAACCTGGTGCGCGAGAGCGGCGGCATCCGCCAGGCCGTCGAACGCGGCGTGCTGGGCGAGGGCATCCTCTACGAGTGCGTCGAGAACGGCGTGCCGTTCGTGCTCGCCGGCTCGATCCGCGACGACGGGCCGCTGCCCGAGACGATCATGGACCTGCTCGCGGCGCAGGAAG
>VBKF01000040.1 GCA_005888095.1 Deltaproteobacteria bacterium
GCGGGCGTGCGCCTGATCTACGTCGACATCAGCCCGGCGGTGGTGACGAAGCTCGCCGACCGGGGCTCGGTGGAGTCGACGGGCATCGTGACCGACGTGGGACTCTTCCTGAACCTGCTCGACGCCCGGCTGGGCGCGCTGGAGTAGCTGAGGTCAAGGGAGAGGTATCCCGAGCTCGCGGCATATCTTACGCACGAGGAAGTCGACGACTTCGCGGTGGCGTGGGACCGCGGAGTGAACCCCCGTTTTGGCGTTCGCGAACCACGAGTGCTTCGCTCCCTCGCGGACGAGGTTACACCCGTGCTTCCGCAAGTGCGCCACGAGGGCGTGTCGCTTCATGCCCTACGCGACGAGGCTGACTCGCAACCGTTCGACCTGGCGCCGCACGCCGTGGACCTGCTTCGGGCTGATGAGCGCGAGCTCACGCAGGGCAGCCTTCAAGCTGGCTCGGGCGCTAGGGAGGCTTCGCTCTTGCGCGTTGACCCCCGGGATCTCTGGGACATACCCGACGTACCACTTGCCGTGGCGTTCGAAGATCGCCGTTACCGTGAGCCGCCGGGGCGTGACTTCTCGTCGGCGCCTCTTGCGTGCTTTCGGTCTGCTTCCGGAAGAGCCCGCTCGAACGCGACTCATCTGTGAACTTCCATGCCGGACCCCGCCTCGAGGGTCCAGGAAGACAGGCGCCGGCGCGGGGTCACCCGGACGTGCCTGGTCGTTCAGCGGTAGCCGCCGAGGCGGACCGCGTAGGGCCGTGACGGCGACAGACGCTTCCTGCGTGGATCGACGACGAGCCCCAGCGCCTCCAGCGTCTCGACGCCCAGGATGGGCTCCTCGACCTTCCCGATCAATACCGTGGCAGGTGCTTCACGGCCGTCGATCCGCACCACAGCCACATCGGCGAGCACCCGGACGCGCCGGCCGTCTGCCAGGCGTACGCTCACGGGCCGTCGTCCCTTCATCCCGAGCGCTCGCGCCAGACGTGGCGGGATCACGGTGATGGTCGCACCGGTGTCGACCAGCATACGGGTCTTTATCGCTCGCTCCGCCCGAAGCCGGACGTTCTGATGAATGTGGCCCATCGGACGGCTCACGCTATCGGAGCAGACCGACTGGAGCAACGACCCAGGCGATCAGCCGCCGGCGGAGCCGGTCGGCTGCATCGCCACGTTAGGCGTCGGGCGCACACCTGCTGTCGATTGCCACCGCGTGGCGCAATGCCGCTGCGCATCGGAATAGGCTACCCGTCAAGATTCGGGTCGACTGCTTCGAGCAACGCAATTGCTGTCCGCAGCGCGCCGCAGGCGTCGTTGACGTCCGCTCGATGGTTCCGACTTTGGACAGCCGTCATGACATCGATCGCGATCGCGGTGAGGAGCTTCGCGGCATCGGGCAGGATCAGTGGCTCGACCGCTCGACGGACGTCCTCCGCTGCTGTATGCACCTGACCGCTCCGGCTAGATAAGGTCCGGAGCCGAGCGACGTAAGAGTTATCCCAGACCCTTGGCATCCGAGTTCTCCTTCGGGTTAGGCGGTATCTTCTCACGATGCTTCCAGATGAACGCCGCCGCTGGTGCCGAACGATCGATCGCAGCGCTGCAGATGAGGAGCACGGGCTTCGGGAGATCGTCGTAGGCTCGGAGTGCAAGCTTCCGCATCTCTTCGAGCCGTGCACGTTTCTGGACTGGATCGGTCCTACTATGCGCCGGATCCTCCCACGGCAAAGGAACGACGGCGAAGCCGCGGTCTTGAAGAAAGGCACGGAAGTTGCCCCCAGGCAGATCAAGGCTCTCATAACACCGCAGGTCTCGGTCATGCATAAAGTCGATTATGCTTGCGACGCCCTCGAGTTTGACTTGCTCGGCCCATTCAACGACCAACGGCGTGGCCTCACGAGGAATCGGAGATCCGCTCCCGCCATATCTAGGATGGTGCCGAAGCGGCCGCTGAGCGCAGGCCAACTCGTCGGGGATTATCCATGCAAGGACATCGGTGGTGTTGCCGGCTTCGAGTTGCTTACGGAGTGCCTTCATTCTACCAACAATCTCGACGCGCTTCGCCTCGAGCTCTTGCTCGTTGTCCATCGACCTGACCGCCTAACGACCCGCGCATCAGCGGCCCGCGAGCGACGAGCCGTGAGGCCGAGACGTGCTGGATGGTCGCCGAAGTAGAGCGACACAATCAAGACGCTTACTCGCGGGTCCGCTGCATGCGTTGGTTAGGTGGCCTCCGCCTGCTCACTTGCTGAGACGCGCGATCAGGGTGTTGCTCGGGAGCGTCGGATCTAGCACTTTATTGCCGCTCTCCACCCCGACCAGGGGCAAGCCATCGGTGTGCAGCAGACCCACTTGCACCAGTAGCGAGGCCTGATCCCAGTAGATGCGTTCGCTCGCCAGCTTACCGCCCCGAAACTGAACTACGACGATCAGCGGCAACAGAACCCGCCTTCCCGTCGGCGCGATACCTGGTAGCGCCCAATCCATCCGGACGCTATGCGTAAAGCGGGCGACCATCTCGTCTACCAGCCGGTCCTCTGCGATCGTGCGGGAGATAGGAATGATCTCGAGATCCGGCGGCATCTGCGAGATAAAATGCTTAGAGTAAAACTCTCGCAGCTGGGCATGCCCTGTTCCTCCGGTCAGCACTGGAACATGGTTGACATAGGCATCCTCCACCATCGTCTCCAGCGTCCGGTCGGTATCTTTGGTGGCAAACTCATGTCGGAGATGCTCGTCCCACAGATCCGATAACGCCCGCTGTGATGGTGACAGCTGCGGTGCGACTGAACTGCTCATTTTGAAGCTCCTTTGGCTCCGTGATTCTGGCTCATGGGGTCGGCCACCTAACGATACGGCGGTTCAGCGGCGGCGCGTAGCGCCGTCCGCTGAAACCCCGGGTTAGCGAGGTCGACCGCGATTGATGCCCGTCTCATTCCTGTTCCAGGAGGCCTTCCGCAACGTCGAGGAACTGCGTCGTAACCTGTGCCTTTCGCTGCACCTCAACCCGACTGCCCGCGAACGCCTGGCCGAAGCCTCGGCGAACACGCCCGGGGTCGAACAGCAGCTGAACGCTTCCGTCGGAACCAAGGCGACGGGCGCCCAGTGGATTGATGACAGATGTTCTCAAGGGAACTCCGCCCTTGAGTGGAACAGGATAATCACCCACGACCGGAAGATGTGTAGTCAGTCGCCGTATCAGAGCTCCAGCGAGCGACTTTTCTGAAGACGCTGAACGCGCGCGGTCCGTGAGCAAAGCATTAGCACTCGGAAGGAGCCAGACGAAAGCGCCCTCGGCGAGTTTCTCGTGCTCCGCCGCTTCATCGATTGCGGGGCCTAGGAGAAGGTTCACCTCCGGGTCGAGGTAGTACTCTCCGAGGGCGACGGTACCGCGATATGCGAGCGGCGGCGGACGCGTAGCAACCATGCCCCCGAGTAGGCCGGCGGTTACGTGAGCTACGGCGATCAGCGATGCCACTTCTTCGACGAGCTGGCTCGACTCGCGGAACTTGGCCGGGTCCGCTTCTGACGAACACGCGATTACCACGGTATCAGATAAGGACATGGCCTGGAGATGCACGTTCAGGCCGTCTGCGGCCACGGGATAGAGATTCGCCTGTCGTACTTGGTCGAGCAGATGGGTGAACTTATCGATGACCGCGGTCGGCTCTGCTCGCTGCCAAATCCCCTTGAACCCGAGGGCATCCAAGAAGGCGAGCACTCCGTGTCGTAGTGGTGAGGTAAGAGGCACCTTGGTCGCCACTATAGCCGGATCTCCGAGGTCACTATCTGCACTGATGTGCCATTTCTGGGCTCGCTAACAAGGCGCTCAGCCGCCGGCCTTGCCGGTCGGCTGGAGCGCCGAGTTAGCCAACGCCTCCGCATACCCTTATTTCCGTGCCCGTCGCCGCGCTTCGTTCTGCTGTCGCCGCGTGCGATATGTACGCAGCACGTCCTTTCCGAGTGACGTTCGGTTCCGAATGTCGGGTAGCAGGCATACCGCTATTGCCAGCATTCGTCGGATGACCTTGGAATCCCGGTACCACCGGGCTCCGTTGCAAGTGTAGCACGCCGGCAAGTAGTTCCTTGGATCGCTTCGGCCACCGCGGGCTCGTGGTCGAACGTGATCTGCGACCCACTCACCGCGAAGCGGGCCTCCGCAGACGTGGCATCGGGCGCTGGTCTTTGCGAGGATGGCATCGCGAAGGTTCGGCCGTAGGGATCTTCGCGCCGTTGCGTTGAGTTTCTGCATGCTCACGAGTTGCCTAACGATTTCCGGCTGAGCGGCCAGCGGTCACCGGCCGTCGGAGAGCTCGGGCCGGCGGACCACTGGGCCGCTCCAGCCGGCTGTTAGACAACGCAGTCCACAAGTACGCGTCTAGGTGTACGCGCGCGATACGCTTCTCACGTGCGATCCGACCCAAGAAGTCCTGGTAAAGCATGCTCTCGTTTTGGGAGAGGCCCTTCACAGTGCGCCAGACTGGTAACCCAGAATCCGGATAGTGGTCTGCGAGGGCCTTCGCGACCGCTGAATCGAGCGGCACCTCGTACAAGTGCTCTGCGCAGTCGAGTTTGTAGAACTGGCGAAGGTAGTGATTGTATAGGGCATCTCGGAGAAACAAGTTCAGGGCCTTACGTGCAACACCCCAGAACTGAGCCGCTCGGGGAAACGACGCGCGCATCGCTTCGGTATCTCGATCGAGCAGACGCGCGAACCGCCCGGCGTCGTCGGTTGAATACTTTCCAAGATTCACGTTCCCGGCGTAGTACCGCGCTGCGGCGAGCACGCCTCTCGGTTGACCTCGCACTGACGACGCGCCGATCGCTGATCTTGCAACGTAGCTACGGATGGCGTCCGTCAGCCGATATCCTCGGAACTCCATCACCGTTGTCTAACGAGTATTGAACGAAGCCGCTCCGCGGCAGCGGGGACCATCCACGCCCCGACGGGGGGCGTCTCGTCACCGCAGTGCCTCTGATGCACCCTTCCTCGCTTCGCACGCCCGATGGCCGGGC
>VBKF01000041.1 GCA_005888095.1 Deltaproteobacteria bacterium
CGCAGCCCCCGGATCGCTTGCCACAGCCGGAGCGTTACTCGGACAGCCTCCTAGGGGAAGACGAGCCGCGACCCCGCCGGACGCAGCGTCCCCGTCGTGGACAGCTCGAGGCTGCCGATGCGCAGGATCGCCGTGAACGGCCCCGCCGCCGCGCCGGCGAGGCTCAGGTGCCGGCCCCGGGCGCTCACCTCGGTGCGCGTCCGGCCGCCCATGCTGAGCGAGGTGAGGCCGCCCGCGAGCGTGCCCGTCGGGTCGCGGAAGCGGACACGGGTGCCGGTCGCGTTCGGGACGAGGGCGACCGCCGGCACCGTCACGCTGAAGAACTGGCCCGTGCCGTTCTGGAGGACGAGCGTGACGTCCTGGCCCGGCAACCCGAGCTGCGCCAGCAGCGCCGTGATGCGGGCGGTGAGGCTGAGGCGGTCCCGCCCGGCGCCGCCGTGGGTGAGGCTGACGCGCCGGAGCGTGAGCGGTCCGATCGTGGCGAGCGGCCCCGCGTTCCCCGCCTCGTCGATGGCGCGGAGCGCGAAGAAATGGTGCGGAAATGAACGATTCCGACGGCCGGGCGTTTGAAGGCTCGCCGCCCGACGTTTGGACGGCGCACCGTCGAGTGCTAAGATCATGCCAACATCGACGCCCGGAGGTGAGAGCTGGGTGATGTGAAGGCGTCGTCCTTGCTGCGTTTCGGCCTCGCGGGCCTGATGGTGGGGTCGGCCCTGGCCGCCATGACCGCCCTGCGCTCGCTCCTGAACCCCACCGCCTTTACGCTCCTTCTCGCGGCGGTCACGGTGAGCGCCCTCTACACCGGCACGGGCCCCGCGCTCTTTGCCGCAGCGCTCTCGGTCTTCGGTAGCTATCTGCTGCTCGACTCGAAGCTGGTCAGCGGCGAGGACGCGATCCGTCTCGGGCTCTTCGCCACGACCGCCGTCCTCATCATCTGGGTGGCCTCGGCGCGGCGGCGCGCCGAGGACGAGCGTCGCCGGCTGCTCTTGCGGGAGCAGGAGGCTCGGGCGCGCGCGGAGACCGCGGCAGGGCTCCTGCGCCGCGTGCAGAGCATCGTCGACGTGGCGCTCGGCCGGCTCGCGCTCGACGACATGATGCGCGAGCTCCTCGAGCGCATCCGGGGTGTGCTCGGCGTCGAGCGCGCCGTCGTGCTGCTCCTCGACGAGGAGGAGAACGTGCTCGTCGTGCGCGCCGCCAAGGGGTTCGAGAGCGAGGTGGAGCAGCGGGTCCGGGTGCCGATCGGCAGCGGGCTGGCGGGCCGCGTGGCCGCCGAGCGCCGGCCGATCGCCATGGCGGACATCGAGAGTGATGAGGCGATCGGCCACCACGCGCTCGAGGCCGGGATTCGCTCCCTGCTCGACGTTCCTCTCGTCGTCGGAGGACGGGTGATCGGCGTCATCAGCATCGGGTCGAAGAACCGGCGGGTCTTCGCGACCACGGAGATCGAGCTCCTCGAGGTGGCGGCCGAGCGCATCGCCGTTGCCATCGACGGCGCCCGTGCCTACGCGGCGGAGCAGCGCGCGCGGGCGGCGGCCGAGGCCGCCAACCGCGCCAAGGACGAGTTCTTCGCGATGCTCTCCCACGAGCTGCGCACGCCCCTCGGGGCCATCCTGTCGTGGGCGCACCTCCTGCGCTCGGGCCGGCTCGACGCCGCCGGGACGGCCCGCGCCGTCCAGACGATCGACCGCAACGCGCGGCTGCAGGCGCAGCTCATCAACGACCTGCTCGACGTCTCGCGCATCGCCGCCGGCAAGCTCGAGCTCGACCTCGGCGTGGTCGATCCCGCCTCGGTCGTCGAGGCGGCGCTGAGCGCGGTCCGTCCGGAGGCGGATGCGGCGGGGCTCGTGCTCGATGCCGCCATCGACCACTCGCTCGGTGCGCTGCGCGCCGACCCCGACCGCCTCCAGCAGGTGATGTCGAACCTCCTCTCGAACGCGATCAAGTTCACGCCGCGCGGCGGGCGCATCGAGATCCGTCTCGAGCGCGCGGGGTCGGCGGCGACGATTGCGGTGAGCGACACGGGCCCCGGCATTGGCGCCGACCTCCTGCCGCACGTCTTCGAGCGCTTTCGTCAGGGCGAGGGCCCGGCCACACGCCGCCACGGCGGGCTCGGCCTCGGCTTGACCATCGTCCGTCACCTGGTCGAGCTCCACGGCGGCACGGTGGAGGTCGAGAGCCCGGGCGAGCTCGGAGGAGCGACGTTCATCGTCCGCCTGCCGCTGCTCCCGGCCGAGGCGGCGCAGGGTGGATCGGAGATCCAGCGCCTCGCCCTGCTCCCGGACGGCCCTCCCCGCGCCGACGGCCTGCACGTCCTCCTCGTCGACGACGACGCCAACACGCTCGAATCACTGCACGCGCTCTTCGAGCACTACGGGGCACGCGTGACCGCGGTGCCCTCCGCCGCCGAGGCGCTCCGCGCGCTCGAGACCTTCCACCCGGACGTCCTGGTCAGTGACATCGCCATGCCGGACGAGGACGGATATCAGCTCATCGCCCGGGTGCGGGAGCTCGACCGCGAGCGAGGCGGCGCGATCCCGGCGGTCGCGCTCACCGCCTTCGCGGCGGACGACGACCGGGTCCGGGCCCTCGTCGCGGGCTACGATGTCCACCTGTCCAAGCCCGTCAACCCGGAGGAGGTCGTGGCGTTCGTCACGCAGCTCGCCCGGCGCGGCCGGGCGGCCGCGTGACCACCCCGCGGCGGCCCGCCACGGGACCGCCGCGGACGGATCGACCTACCGGTTCGGCTGGGGCGTCAAGCGCAGATACGGCTTGAGTGCGCGGTACCCCTTCGGGAACTTCTTCTTGAGCTCGTCGGGATCCGTGAGCGACGGGACGATGACGCAGTCGTCGCCCTGCTTCCAGTTGGCCGGCGTCGCCACCTTGTACTGGTCGGTGAGCTGGAGCGAGTCGAGGACGCGCAGGATCTCGTTGAAGTCGCGGCCCGTGCTGGCCGGGTAGGTGATCATGGCCCGCACCTTCCGGTTGGGGTCGATGAAGAAGACCGAGCGGACGGTCAAGGTGTCGCTCGCGTTCGGGTGGATCATGCCGTAGAGCGAGGCGACCTTCCGCTCCGGGTCCCCGATGATCGGGAAGTTCATCTTCGCCTTCTGCGTCTCCTCGATGTCGCCGATCCAGCTCTTGTGCGACGGCACGTCGTCGACGCTGACCGCGATGACCTTGCAGTTGCGCTTCTCGAACTCCGCCTTCGTCTTCGCGACGAAGCCGAGCTCCGTGGTGCACACCGGCGTGAAGTCCTTCGGATGGGACATGAGCACGCACCACTTGTCGCCGATCCACTCGTGGAAGCGGATCTTCCCCTCGGTGGTCTCGGCCGTGAAGTCGGGAGCCGTGTCGCCGAGCTGAATCGCCATAGGACCCTCCTTTCCTCGGGCAACTGAAATCGGTAGCTCGCCGCCCGCGGGGCGTCAATGGGCGGGCACCACCAGCGGCGCGACGCGCAGCTCGCGTCCAACGACGACCGAGACCAAGCCGCTCAGCAGTCGAGGACGACGACCGCGTCGTCCGGCCCGATCACCGTCCCGCCCGCACCCCCGCCCACTAGGGGCGGGCTCCGTCGCCTGGTGGTGCCGCGCCGGCCTCGGGCGCGACGCGCTCCGCGCGCCGGACGGGGCGCGCGCGGGCGTCCCGGCGCCGCCGCGCGGCGAGGGCGCGCTTGGCGTCGCGGTAGCCCGCGGCCATCAGGTTCTGGTTCTTCCGCGGGTGGGCATGGAACACGGCGAGCGGGCCGAACCCGCTCCACTGCTCGGTCGGCTCGATCACCGTGACCGGGACGCCGTGGAAGCGCTGGTCTTCCATGGCGGCGTAGAGGTAGCCCATGTTGCCGATCGTGCGCCACATGACGTCGAGCAGCCGTTGCACGAAGCCCGCGAAGGTGCGGAAGCGGCCCACGTACGGCAGCTGGCTCGCGATCGGCGCGAGCAGGTAGATCTCGCTCGGGTCGAGCGCCAGGCAGTGGTCGAGCGGGATGTTCCAGGCGAAGCCGCCGTCGACGAACCAGTCGCCGCGGAAGCGGATGGGCGGAAAGAGGAGGGGGATCGCGTACCCCGCGCGCGCCAGCGTGCGGAGCTCCCGCGGGTCGGCACAGTCGTGCTTGGAGTAGACCTCGCCGCGGCCGCGCGAGAGGTTCAGGAGGACGACGTGGAGGTCGAGCGGGCTCGCGTGGATCTTCGCGAAGTCCATGTACTCCTCGACGGCCGCCGTGAGCCGGTCCATCGAGAAGAGGGAGAGGCCGAGCAGGGGGTTGTGCCAGAAGCTCGGAGCGATGATGCGCGGCAGCGAGCGGAATCCCCGCCACGCGCGCTCGAGCTGCGCGACCCCGCCCGTGGCGTAGACGCAGGCGTTGACCACGCCGATCGAGCTCGCGACGACGACGTCGGGCGTGATACCCTGCTCCTCGAGGTAGCGGAGCGCCCCGACGTGGTGCGCGCCGAGCGCGGCGCCGCCGCCCAGGATGAAGACGCGCTTGCCTCCGCTTGCCAACGGTGGCCCTTCTTAGCGCGACCGGATCCACGCTGGCAACACAGCCCCGGGGTGGCCCTCGAGGCGGAGAGTGGCCCGGGGTCAGACTGACCCATCACCCGACGTCGACTTCCCGGCGTGAGATGGCGTCGTCAGCGATCAATGAATATACGGTCCCCCGGAAGGTCTCGGTCGCACATGGCCAACCTGGACTCCCGGCGATCACGGGCAGCCTTGCTCGCCACGCACGTCCGCGCCGCCCGGCGCGCCGACCGCGAACGCCTGGTCGAGCTTCTCGTCGCGCAGCTCCGCGAGCACCGTATCCGGACGCCGAGGGCGAGGCTTGCCCGCGCGGTCGACGGCGTCCTCGGAGATGCCCGGCGCGGACGGCTCCTCGTCGCGACGATCGCCGGGCGGGCGATCGGCCTGGCCGCGCTCTCCTTCGTCTGGCCGCTGGAGCACGGCGGCCGATCGGCGTGGCTCGAGGAGCTCTACGTGGAGCCGTCACATCGCGGGCGCGGCATCGGGCGGGCGCTGCTGCGGGCGGCATGCCGGGTCGCCGCGCGCGCCGGCGCCGCGGCCGTCGATCTCGAGGTCGACGCCGCACATCGGCGCGCGGCTCGGCTCTATTCCCGCGAGGGTTTCCGGCCCCTGCCGCGCGCGCGATGGGTGCGGCGCTTCGGCCACGCGCGGCGGTGAGGGTTCACCTCTCGACCGCACCCATGCGGCGCAGGAACGCGGCCGTCCGCTCCCACATCGGCTCGAGCACCTCGACGAGCTCGTGGCCGGCCTCGAGGACGACCAGCTCGCGCTCCGGGCGCGCGCTCGTGAAGTGCTCCACCGCCCCGAGCGGGACGGCGTCGTCATGCCGCCCGGCGAACACGAGCGCCGGGCAGCGCGGGTCGGGCTCGTCCGGATAGCGGCGCGCGTCGTCGAGGAACGCGATCGACAGGGGCTCCTCGCGGCCGCGCCCGTAATGGAAGACGGGCAGCACGCCGTCCGCGCGCCAGCGCGCCATCGCCGCCGGGCCGACGCGGGCTTCCCAGCGTGCGGCGAAGCCGAAGGCCGGCGCGAACAGCACGAGCGCCCGGACGCGGTCGGGATTCCGCGCCGCGGCGAGCGCGGCCAGGTAGCCCCCGAGGCTCGAGCCGAGGAGC
>VBKF01000042.1 GCA_005888095.1 Deltaproteobacteria bacterium
CGCCGCTGTCCACCGCCACGCCATTGCCGACGTCGTTCAGCCCGCCGCCGAACGCTCTCGACCAGACGGGGGCACCGGCGGCCGAGTACTTCGCGAGGAAGATGCTGCTCGGGCCGGCGCTCGTCAGCGCTCCCGTGCCGAAGTCGACCGTGCCGCTGAACTTGCCGGTCACGAGCACGTTGCCGCTGCTGTCGACAGCGACCGCCCGGCCCGTGCCGCCGCCCAGCACGCCGCCGAGGCACTTCGACCACACCGTCGCGCCCGTCGGCGAGTACTTCGACACGAATACCGCGGCCGGCGGGCACACGACGCCGCCGCCGAAGTCGACGGTGCTCTCGACCCGCCCGGTCATCACCGCATTGCCGCTCGCGTCCACCGCCACGCCGTAGCCCACGTCGCTCGCCGCGCCGCCGAAGCCGCGCGCCCACGGTGTGCCGCCAGGCGAACCCGCGACCGTGACGAGTGCCGAGTCGCTGCCCAGCGCCCCGCGATCGTCCGTGACGGTGAGCTTAGCCGTGTAGGTACCGGCGGTGGCATAGGCGTGACTCGCCGTGGCACCGGCGGCCGAGGCGCCGTCGCCGAAATCCCAGGTATAGGATGTGACCGTACCGTCCTGGTCGGAACCGGAGCCCCTGAACGTCACCGCGCTCCCCAGGATTCCCGATTGGTCGGAACCCGCATTGGCCACCGGCGAACGATTGACGACCCGCACGACGGCCGTGTCGCTGGCGCTCGAGCCGCGGCTGTCGGTGATCGTCAGCGTGGCCGTGTAGGTCCCGGGTGTGGCGTAGGCATGGGTGGGGGAGACACCGGAGGCAGTCCCTCCGTCGCCGAACCGCCACGCATACGAGGTGATCGTCCCGCCCCGGTCGACGGAGCCCGAGCCGTTGAAGCTGAGCGTGATGAGCGTCTGGGTGAACTGGTCGGCACCGGCGTTCGCGACCGGCGCGAGCGAACCGGCCAGCGTGGTCGACGTGGTGGATGTCGTCGTCGACGTGGCGGCCGTGAAGGTGCCGAACGTGATCGCGCTGACGATGGCGGAGTATGCCGATGCGGTCCCGTTCTCGGCCGCCCGCACCCGGTAGTAGTACCTCGTGCCCGGCGCGAGGCCGCTGTCGGTGTAGCTCGTCGCGGAAGCGGGAGCGATGCCGACCTGCGCGAAGCCACCCGTCCAGTTGAGGCTCCGCTCGATCGGGTAGAACAGCTGCCCCTGGTTGAACGCCCCCCAGCTCAATCTGATCTGGCCGCTCGAGACTGCGGTCGCCGTCAAGGCGTAAGGGGGTGTCAGAGCCTCTGCCGCCGAGCCGCCTCCGACGAGGAGAAACACTGGCAGTGTCAGTTTACACAACCGCTTCAAACCCATCCGGAACCTCCGTGAGGTTGGCCGTCGGGCTGCAAGGAGTGCGCCACCGGGGAATGGCCAGGTATTTAAAGGGCGCAACATTGCGGTTGCATTCATCCCGTTGACTCGCGTCTACAACAATGTCCGCAGGTCTTAGTCCGCAGGTCTTACTTCGGAAGGGACGCTCGCGGGCTTGCCGCGGCACCCTCGCAAACGCCATGCGCCGGTGCCTGGGTTGCGCGAGCCCGTCCAGCGCGGCGGCACCCCGTAGCACAGCTGGCGGACCGCCTCCGGCTGGCGCGTGAAAGAAGCGCACCTCGCCGCTCTCGGCGGAAACCGCGCCGACTCGAAGGGTGTTACAGGCCGGTGACAGCCCCGGCGAGCATTGCCCGCGCGATCACCATCCGCTGCCCCTCTTCAATTCCCCCGCCAGCGCCGCGCACGTGGCGCTCCACCGGGTGGTTTCGCATGTAGCCGTGGCCGAGGTCGGGAGCATTGCCACCACGGCCTCGGCGCGGCACGGCCGGCCTTGGTCCTTCCGGTTCCGCGCGTCGATACAACATCGAGCGCACCGCGTCAAGTTTGTGAATCAGATTTCGGCGGGCTTGCTCGAGCGCCGAGCGCGCGGCCGGACGCTGCATAGATAGCATTCGGATGCCTGGAACCCACACCCATACCTCGCCCGTTGCGTTATCGCACAAATCAGCGCCTCTAATGCGCTCGATACGCCTCGATTAGTCCTTTTCGCAGCCCCTCCGGGCCCGTTCCGTGGTATTGCAGGCTCGCACACACAACAGCTAGTGCGGCGAGGGGTGCTAGACCATGACTAGCATTGCGCGAGCCTTGCGGATCACGAGTGGAAGCCTCGGCGTGGCGGTTCTCGTGCTCACCGCCGGACCACACTCGGTGGCCTTGGCGCAGCACGGCGCGCAGATCGAGAAGAGCTGCGTGAACGCGGCGCGGCGGGCGTGCCTCCAGGGCACCACGCCGGGCTGCCCCGGCGTCAATGCCGGCGTCGCCTGTCAGACCGCGGCCGACTGCCCGCCGCGCACCGTCTGCCTCGGCGGGCCAAACGCCGGGGGCGGGCCGAACGGCGCGGAGGCGTGCGCGTCGGACCGCGACTGCGACAACCCGCCGACCGTTCCGAACGGCATCTGCACCGCGACCCTCTGCGTGGGTGGCCCCAACGGCGGGCTGCGGTGCACCACCGCGGACCAGTGCCCCGGCGGAGACTGCACGTCCTGCGTGCCCATTGCCATCGCCAAGGTGGGCGAGCCGATCGCCTGCACGATCACGGTCAGCAGCGTGGACCCCGTGGACCGCATTCGCCTGAACACCATCACCGACGAGATCTCGAGTCGCACGCCAATCGTCGCCACCGCCAACTTGCTGCCCGGCTTCGGGTTCTGCCGCTTCAGCCCGTCCCCGGGCATCACCGGCCGCATGTGCATCATGAATGAGGACTGCACCGGCAGCTCGTGCTCGATCGGCTCGACGTGCATGGGCGGCACCCAGGCGGGGCTGCCGTGTCCGACGCGCGCCGATTGTCCGGACGGGACCTGCTTCAACTGTGCCGGCGGGGGCGTCTGCCAGGTGAGCCCGCACTGCGAGCTGGCCCCGACCCAGCTCTGCATGTCGCAGGACGACTGCGCACCCGGGAGCGGGGCGTGCGTCGTGGTCCTCGGGCAGGCGAGCGATGCAGTCAATGTGCCGTTCCATCCGCACTGCAGCACGACGGCAAGCGTGTTCTGCATGACGGACATCGAGTGCCGGCCGCCGATGTGCCCGACGTGCGGCCCGACCGAGACCTGCGTCAGCCAGGACCTCACGGTGCTCGCCAGCGACACCAACCCGCTGACCGATCTGGCGCGGGCGAGCGGCATCGACGAGGGCACGCTGCAGCCCGTCGCGCTCACCTTCCCTGGCAACGTCTGCATTCCGCCAGTGACCTGCGAGGAGACGTTCCCGACCTGCAACGGCCCCTGCCCGAGCGGCCAGACCTGCGTGGTGGTCGGCGGGACGTGCGTCTGCCAGACCCCGTGCGAGAACAGCGCGCCCACCTGCAACGGCACCTGCCCCACGGGCCAGGTCTGCGCGTCCACCCCCACCGGCTGCGTCTGCCAGACCCCGTGCGAGAACAGCGCGCCCACCTGCAACGGCACCTGCCCCACGGGCCAGGTCTGCGCGTCGACCCCCACCGGCTGCGTCTGCCAGACCCCGTGCGAGAACAGCGCGCCCACCTGCAACGGCACCTGCCCCACGGGCCAGGTCTGCGCGTCCACCCCCACCGGCTGTGTCTGCCAGACCCCGTGCGAGAACAGCGCGCCCACCTGCAA
>VBKF01000043.1 GCA_005888095.1 Deltaproteobacteria bacterium
AGGTCTGCGCGTCGACCCCCACCGGCTGTGTCTGCCAGACCCCGTGCGAGAACAGCGCGCCCGCCTGCAACGGTACCTGTCCGCCGGGGGTGATCTGCTCCCCGACCGCCGGCGGCTGCGTCTGCGAGACACCGTGCGCCAACAGCGCACCCATGTGCAACGGCATGTGCCCCACGGGGCAGGTCTGTGCGTCGACCCCCACCGGTTGCGTCTGCCAGACCCCGTGCGAGAACAGCGCGCCCACCTGCAACGGGACGTGCCCCGCGGGCCAGACCTGCGC
>VBKF01000044.1 GCA_005888095.1 Deltaproteobacteria bacterium
GGCGGCTGCGTCTGTCAGGCCGTCCTGGCGGGCTGCCGCATCACGGGCGGCGGTGCGATCCCCGGAGGCGGGGTCGATCCCACCGTCATGGGCGAAACCACCGTGCTGACGGAGTTCGCCGGCCAGGTCGGCGCGCCCTGCGGGTGCTTCGGCTGCTTCGACAACTTCGATCCGAAGCGCGCCTCCGTGCAGGGCGAATGGAAGTACAAGCTCAAGAAGCACGGCGGCAGCCTGCATGCGAGCATCTTCAACAGCCTGGTGTGCAGCTGCCTCGGCGGCACCGTGGGATCGGGGTTCTGTCCGAGCGCGGAGCATCCGCGCACGCCAGCGGACCACATCTGCGTCACGGGGATCGCGGACCTCAGCCCGGATACCGGAAACGGCAAGAAGGGGGCCACTCCCGTGGCGTTCCGCTTCGAGGCGACGGACAACGGCGAGCCGGGAACGGACGACGTCTACGAGATACACATCCTCACGCCCGCCGCCGGCCAGACCACGCGCGACCTCGCCAAGGCGATCTGTTGCACGCGGCCATTCGTGCAGCCGGCGGGGACGACCGCCCTGGCCGACGACCTCGGGACGATCTTGCGCGGCAACATCCAGATTCACCCGGCGCTGGCGAAGTCCACGGACGGCACCTGTCCGCCGCCGAGTGGGATGTGCGTGCCGATCCCCTGACCGGCTGACCCGAGTCGCGCCAAGACCTCCGCGCAACGGCACCCTGGAGCTATGTCTATGGCACATGCTTTGGTGTTTGCGACGGCCCGGTGAAATTAGCATTCGTCAAATAGTACCTCCCTGTGAATTAGGGGATTTCAGTAGGCTCACGCGCTGTGTTTTGTGCTATGCCTCCTGCAATCAGACGCCCGGCATTCAACCGGGGCAAGAAGGGCCACGCATGAGAGCCAAAGCTCGGACGTTCGGAGTCGCCGGAAGCATCGCCGCGCTGCTGCTCGTGGCGTTGGCCGCCGGATCGCCGTCGGTGGTCCATGCGCAGCAGCGGCACGGCGGTCAGATCATAAAGGACTGCGAGGCCCCGGGGGGGAAGTCGGCGCGGCCGGGAGAGACGGTCACCTGTCAAATCACCGTCACCAACGTCGATACGTTCGGTGACGCTCTCCGCATAGATCGAGTAGTTGATACCATTCAGCGCGCCGCCGGCCCGCAGGTCAACACGATCCCGTTACCGGTCAATCTGCCACCCGATCTCCGCGGAACGTGCGTGGGTGGCACGCGCGCCGGGCTCGACTGTGGCTGCCCGGGCGGCACATGTGGGAGCGGGACGCCAGCGCTCTGCACCGGTGGCAGTCGTCCCGGCCTGCAGTGCGATTGCCCCGGCGGCACCTGCACGACGATTCTCCCCGGGCGGGGTCAGCAGGTCGTCCTCACCGATTCATACATCGCCGACGCCGGCGTCATGGGCGCTCTCACCGATGACGTCACCGCCGACGGCGCGGACCTGGGTCTCGGGAACCCGACGGTCCTTTGCCAGAACTCGCAACCCACACCGGCCTGCTTCCGGCTCGAGATCGGCGACCGGCTGACGGTCGTCACCACGACGACCACCACCACGACCACCACCACCACCACGACCACCACGACCACCACCACCACCACCACCACCACCACCACCACCACCACCACCACCACCACCACGACCACCACGACCACGACCACCACGACCACCACGACCACGACCACCACCACGACCATCCCTGCCTGCGCCGACTCGGCGCCCGCCTGCAACGGCACCTGCCCGCCGGGGCAGGTCTGCTCCCCGACCGACGGCGGCTGTGTCTGTCAAACTCCGTGCGCGAACAGCGCGCCCGCCTGCAACGGTACCTGTCCGCCGGGGGTGATCTGCTCCCCGACCGCCGGCGGCTGCGTCTGCGAGACACCGTGCGCCAACAGCGCACCCATGTGCAACGGCATGTGCCCCACGGGGCAGGTCTGTGCGTCGACCCCCACCGGTTGCGTCTGCCAGACCCCGTGCGAGAACAGCGCGCCCACCTGTAACGGCACCTGCCCCACGGGGCAGACCTGCGCGTCGACCCCCACCGGCTGCGTCTGTCAGACCCCGTGCGAGAGCAGCGGCGCGCCCGCCTGCAACGGCACCTGCCCGCCCGGCCAGATATGCTCCCCGAGCGGCTCGACCTGTCAGTGCACGACGCCGGTGTGCGACAGCGCGGGACCCTGCAGCCTCGACATCGACGGCCAGCCCTGTCTGAGCTGCGCAAGCCTGGGGGACGCAGTCGCCGTCGTCGCCAGGACGAATACCTCGGCCTCAGCGCCGACGAGGACGATCACCGTTCACGGACGGTGCACCGGCGATCCCGTGGTGATCAGGGGACTCTTCAATCTCGTGGTCACGGGCGACCCGCCGGCCAACACGTCGTTCGCGGGATGCTCGGGCGACAAGGGACCTCAGCCAGGCACGCTGACGTCGACCGTCGCGCGGAAACCTCCTCCCTTCGTGACCCCGAGCGGCAGCAACGGCGAGGTGCTCAAGGTGATCGGCTCCTCGCGAGTGACCATCAAGTACCTGAACATCCGTGACGGCCACCATCCGCAGCATTCCGACGACGGCGTGGACTTCAAGACTTCGACGGCCGGCCGGCTGTTCTGCAACTGCATCACCAACAACGAGGAAGGCGCCGATATCGACGCGGGCTCGTGCAACCAGTTCGTCAAGAATCTCGTGATCAGCAACGAGAACGGCATCCGGGCGAGCAGCGGCACCAAGTTCGACCTGTTCCAGGACAACACCGCCAAGAACAACAACCTGCCGATCATCGATACGCCCTCCGATCCGGCGGGCCGGCACAACGGGATGATCATCAGCGAGTCGTCGGCGTCGAATAACTTGATCGGGAACGTGTCGATGGGGAACCCGGACGACGGGTTCAAGATCGACATCGGCAGCAGCAACTGTGTCGTGAACAACAGCATCACCGGCAATGGCGGCGATCCGAATGCTTCAGTGCCGCCGGACACCGGGGCATGTGAGCTCGTATCGGCGACGAACAACCGGGTCGACGGCAATCAGATGAGCGGGAACGTGACGAGAGCGGGTCAGCCGAGCGACGTGTGCCGGCTGATCTCGGGGTCGGGGAACTGCGGGAGCAATATCCCGGGCGCGCCGGCGTGCGCGGGAGGCGCCACGTGCCCGGCTCTGTCGCAGTGCACCGTCGCACCGCTTCCGTGATGGCCCTGAAAACTCGAGCCCCACACGCGTCAGCTACGGGAGAGCAAGGAGTGCTGGACCATGACTAGCAGAGCGCGAGTCTTGCGGATCACGAGTGGAAGCCTGGTCTTGGCCTTCCTGATGCTCACCGCCGGACCACATCCGGTGGCCCGGGCCCAGCACGGCGCGCAGATCGAGAAGAGCTGCGTGAACGCGGCCCGGCGGGCGTGCCTCCAGGGCACCACGGCGGGCTGCCCCGGCGTCAACGCCGGCGCCACCTGCCAGACCGCGGCCGACTGCCAGCTGCCCGGCGGGGGCGTCCAGGCGGTCTGCATCGGCGGGCCGAAGGCCGGGGTGGCATGCGCGTCGGACCGCGACTGCGACAACCCGGCCGGCGTCCCGAACGGCATCTGCACCGCGACCATCTGCGTGGGCGGGCCCAACGGCGGGCTGCGGTGCACGTCCGCGGACCAGTGCCCCGGCGGGTCGTGCACGCCCTGCGTGCCCATTCCCATCGCCAGCGTGGGCGACCCGATCGCCTGCACGATCACGGTGACCAGCGTCGACCCCGTGGACCGCATTCGCCTCAACACCATCACCGACGAGATCTCGAGCCGGTCGCCGATCGTCCCCACCGCCAACTTGCTGCCCGGCTTCGGGTTCTGCCGCTTCAGCCCAACGCCCGGAATAACCGGCCGCATGTGCATCATGAACGAGGACTGCACCGGCAGCTCGTGCTCGACCGGCTCGACGTGCATGGGCGGCATCCAGGCGGGGCTGCCGTGTCCGACCCGCGCCGATTGTCCGAACGGCAGCTGCTTCGACTGTCTCGGCGGGGGCGTCTGCCAGGTGAGCCCGCACTGCGACCTCGCCCCTAACCAGCTCTGCATGTCGCAGGACGACTGCGCGCCCGCGAGCGGGGCGTGCGTCGTCGTGCTCGGGCAGGCGGGCGATCCGGTCAACGTGCCGTTCCATCCCCACTGCAGCGCGACCGCGAGCGTGTTCTGCATGACGAATACCGATTGCCGGCCGCCGGTGTGCACGACGTGCAGCCCGACCGAGACGTGCGTCACGGCGGATCTCACCGTGCTGGCGACGGACACCAACCCGCTGACCGATCTGGCCCGGACGAGCGGCATCGACGAGGGCACGCTGCAACCTGTCACGCTCACCTTCCCTGGCAACGTCTGCATCCCGCCAGTGACCTGCCAGCAGACGTTCCCGACCTGCAACGGCCCCTGCCCGAGCGGCCAGACCTGCGTGGTGGTCGGCGGGACGTGCGTCTGCCAGACCCCGTGCGCGAACAGCGCGCCCACCTGCAACGGCACCTGCCCGACGGGTCAGACCTGCGCGTCGACCCCCACCGGCTGCGTCTGCCAGACCCCGTGCGCGAATAGCGCACCCACCTGCGACGGGACGTGCCCCACGGGCCAGGTCTGCGCGTCCACCCCCACCGGCTGCGTCTGCCAGACCCCGTGCGAGAACAGCGCGCCCGCCTGCAACGGCACCTGCCCGCCGGGAGTGATCTGCTCCCCGAGCGACGGCGGCTGCGTCTGCGAGACGCCGTGCGCGAACAGCGCACCCA
>VBKF01000045.1 GCA_005888095.1 Deltaproteobacteria bacterium
GTCCTCGACGACGAGAATCCGGTGGTGATGCGGGGCCACTCAGGTCCGCATAGACCGATCCCCGCCTGGGGACAATCCCGGGGGCGGGAGGACTTCATCCGGCCGTGAATGGGCCAGTCACGTGGGTCCTAGCCTCGGAGGGTCTTGACGTCGACGAACTCGGGCACGGTGCGGGCGCCGGCAACGAGCATGCGGCTCTTACTGACGATACTGCCCGGTGTCGATCATTTCACCTATCTCCCGGCCGACGCGACGGAGGCACTTCTATGCGTCCGTCGGCAGGCGTCCTTCGCGCACATCGGGAAATGCGCGGGCGAAGGTGCGCATCTCGGCGGCCATAGGATCGGGCAGTCCGTCGAGCACGAGCACGATGCCCGGCGCGCTCCCGGGACGCGCCATGGGTGGATCCGGAGGAAGGTCTCCGGGGCGGAGGATCGTCCGCGCGCAGCCGATGAGGAACAGGAGGGCGAGCGCGGCCGAAGCCCGGGGTCCCGGCGGTCGCTCGACCCCCGGTTGGGTGCTTACGGCTAAGGCAGGGCTGTCGTCCCAGCGGTCTTCCTTCACACAGGGCAGGCTCTAACAAAGATGCTTACGAATCGTCAAGCTACCGTAAGCATGCGGTCGAGCCGAGGTCTAGATTCGTGCGGACCTCGCTCAGCGTGCCGCGCGAGGATGCCGCATGCCAGGATGGCACGGGAGAATCCCGGAGCGGCCCGGCGCTGCTGCCGGGAGGCCCGTTGACTCAGCGGGCGATGACGTCGCTGCCGCCCTCGACGACGACGTAGCGACGGCCCGCCGCGAGTTGCGGAAGGTTTGTTCGAGCGCCGGAGGGCCACCGGATCTCGACCGCACCGGCTGCCCGCCCGTCGCCGAGCCCGAAGTGCTGCACCAGGCTCTGCCCCGAGACATACCCCGAGCCGGCGCTCACCTCCCGGGTCTGCCACCCCTGTCCCGTGCGCAGGGCCACGCGGGCGCCGACGGCGTCGCGGTTCGAGCGGACGCCGACGAGCGTGAGCTCGATCCAATGGCCGCCGCCGAGGTTGCGCAGGAGCTCGGCGGGCTGACGGTAGTTGCGCATCAGCAGGTCCTGCTGGCCGTCCCCGTCGTAGTCGAACACGGAGAGCCCGCGGCCGTCCTCCACGCGATCGGCATCGTTGACGTAGGCCACGTCGGTGAACGTGCCGTCGCCGTTGTTGCGGAAGAGGCAGTTCCGCTCGTAGCCGTTCAGGCTGTGCTGGCCGATGTTGACGAGCAGGCCCTTGGTCGCGTCTTGGCGTCGACCGACGCCGTCGAACATGTCGAGTCAGACGTCGTCCAGGATCGGCCCCGAGATGAAGCCGTTCACGCTGTAGAGGTCGAGCCGCCCGTCGTTGTCGTAATCGAGGAAGGCGGCTGCCCAGCCCCACTGCGCGTCCCGCACGCCCGCGGCGTCGCTGACGTCGGTGAAGGTCCCGTCGCCGTTGTTGTGGTAGAGGGAGCTGCCGCGGACGAGATGGTCGACGATCAGCTCCGTGCGACGCCCGACCTCCGGCGTGAAGAGGCCGATCAGCTGCAGGAGGCGGGGCACGGGCGCCGGAAAGTCCGGGTGGAAGAGCGCCCAGCCAGAGTGGGCGTGCATGTTGGAGACGAAGAGANGAGCCGCCCGTCGCGGTCGTAATCACCCCACGCCACGCCCATGCTGGCGCCGCCGTCGACGACGCCCGCCGCAGCCGCCCGCTCGCTGAAGGTACCGTCTCCGTTGTTCCGGTAGAGCGCGTTGCCGCCGAACTCGTTCGCGACGTAGAGATCGGGCCAGCCGTCGTCGTCGTAGTCTGCCCAGGCGGCGGCCAGGTCCCAGCCCGGGTGGCCGACGCGCGCGCGGTCGGTGACGTCGGTGAAGGTGCCGTCGCGGTCGTTGTGCAGCAACGTGTTCGGGACGCCGTTGCGGGCGTCGTAGTTGGGCCGCGGCGCCCCGTGCTCGTGGTCGCCCATGCGGACGATGTAGATGTCGAGGTAGCCGTCGCGGTCGTAGTCGGCGACGGTCGGCATGCTCGCCCAGCGACCGGCGGGAATGCGGACGGCCGCCGACACGTCGACGAACCGGCCCGTGCCGGTATTGTGAAAGAGGCGATCGCCGCCCGTGATCGCGCTGACGTAGAGGTCGGGCCACCCGTCGTTGTCGTAGTCGAAGAAGACGGCCCCGGTGGCGGCCGCGGGGTATGGCCGCGGGAGGCCCCACGCCTCGGTCACGTCCGTGAAGGTTCCGTCGCAGTTGTTGCGGTAGAGCGCGGCGTCGGGGCTTCCCGCCAGGAAAGCGTCCTCGCACCCGTCGCGGTCGATGTCGGCGACCGCCACGCCCGAGCTCGCGCGGACGGGACTCTCCGTACCTCCGAAGAGGTGGAACGGTGGCGAGGCGAGGTTCGTGTGGACGTTGGCGATGCCGGCCTGCGGGGTGGCGCGCGCGAAGCGCGGGTTCCGGCGGGCGACGAGCCGGCGCGCGGTCACCTCCTCGCGCGTGATCCGCCACTGGCCGTGGCGCTCGGCCACCGCGAGCCGCGCGCGCTGCTCGAGCTGGCAGCGGGCGCCATCCCGACGCCTGCCGCGGACGATGAGGCGGACCGACGCGGGGAAGCCGTTGGTCGAGGGAGCGGTCCAGGCCACCCGGTCGATGCGCAGCTCGGCGCGCTCGATGTCGGCGAACAGACCGAGCAGGCGCGCGTATCGTTCGCGGATCGTCTCGGAGCCCGCCGTCTCGCGCCACTCCAGCGTCTCCTCCTCCTGCTCGCCGTACACGGCTACCGGATGGTCCCAGCTCACGCCGGTGCCGGTGTCCGTGGCGTAGATGCCGAGGAGGGCGTCGAGGTCGCGCGCCTTCAAGAAGGAGGGCAGGTGTCGGTGCAGAGCGGAGTTGAGGGGATCGATGACCGTCCTGCGCGTCGTCTCCCAATCGGCAGAGGCGACAGCGGACGGGGCGGCCAGCGCCAACAATAGCGCAGCGGCTGCCGCAGGCGGCACCGCGCACGTCTACGCGGGCGGGTCGCGCGCTGTCAATTGCCGGCTTGACTCGTCGACGCTATCCAGCGCAGGGTGCGCGCCAGTGACACAGTCCCCTCGCGCTCCCGAGGCGCAGGACGACCTTCTCGCCGCCCTCGACGCGACCATCGCGCGCGCTCGCAGGAGCGAGCTCTATCGCGAGCGGCTCGCGGGGGTCCGGGTGCGGACGCTCGCCGACGTCGCCGCGATCCCGCTCACCACCCGCGCCGACCTCCAGCAGGCGGGCGTCAACGGCACGCGCGCGGCGCCGCTCGCGGCGATCTGCCACTACGGCGAGTCGTCCGGCACGAGCGGCGCCTCGAACTCGGTGTGGCTGACGCCGGGCGATCTCGACCGGTCCGCGCAGGCGATGCGCGCCGCGCATCCCGACGTCTTTGCACCGGGCCGCGTCATCCTCAACCGCTTCCCGTTCATGGCGGCGCCGGCGCATCTCATGCAGCTGATCGCGCAGTCGGGCGGCGGCGTCGCCGTGCCGGCCGGCAACATCAACTGGGACGTGCCGTTCCCCCGTGCGCTCGAGCTGGCCCAGCGGACCGGGGCCTGCGTGCTCGCCGCCCTCCCGCTCGAGCCCGTGGTGCTCGGGGCCCTGGCCCGCGCTCGCGGCCTCGACCCAGCCAGGGACCTCGGTTTCGACGCGCTTTTCCTGGGCGGAGCGCCGCTGCCGCCGGCGCTGCAGGCGCGTCTGGCGCGTGACTGGGGTGCGCGCGTGATCGAGCTGTACGGCTCGACGGAGACCATGCTGCTCGGCACCTCGTGCACGGCGGGGGCGCTGCACCTGGAAACCACACTCGCCCACTGCGAGGTAATCGTGCCGGAGACGGGCGAGCCCGCGCCACCGGGCGGCGAGGGCCGGCTCGTCGTCACCACGCTGAGCCTCGAGGGGAGCCCTCTAGTGCGCTTCGACACCGGCGACGTCGTCCGGCAGAGCCGTGTGCCCTGTCGGTGCGGGAGCCTACGTCCGTCGCTCACCGTGCTTGGACGCGCGGACGAGCGCCTGGATCTGGCGGGCCACCGGCTCTATCCCTACGAGCTGATCGACGCGGGCGCCGCCGCGGCCGACGCCCTCGCGAGTGCCATCTTCTTCATCGCCGTTCTGCCCGACCGGGTCCTCGTGCGCATCGAGGGGCTCCAGGCGGTGGCCGACCCGGTGGCGGCGTTCCGCGCGCGCCTGCCGGGCGTCGTGGTCGAGGTCGAGGAGGTCGGACCGAACGAGCTGCTCGACGTCGAGATGCTGTCCCGCAGCCCGCGCGTCTACAAGCCGATCGTCCTCGCCGACTGGCGCCGGCCCGGGCGGAAGGTCCTCACCGTGGTCGAAGGCATGATGGAGTGGCCGCGCCCGGGCTGGGCGGAGAGCAGGCGCTGGCTCACGCGCAAGCTGCGCACGGCGAGACGACGGCGCCGCCTCGCGCGCGAGGTGCGTTTGGCCGCGCGCGCGGAGCGCTGATATAAGCGCCCGACGGTACCCGGGCGAGGAGACGCCATGGCGGGCTTTCGGCTCGATGTGGACGAGGTCCAGGACGCACGCGGTCGCGCGGCGGCCCGCGGGGCCTCCGGGGAGATCGAGAGACTCACCTCGCGGGCAGCGGCGGGTGAACCGCTGGTCGATGAGGAGCTCGTAGCCCTCTTCTTGTCGCCGGCCGTCGGGACCGAGGAGCTGATCGCGATCGCGCGTCGGCACCGGCCCCCGGGCGGCCCCCGGCTCGAGACCTTCTCGCCCCTCTACCTCACCAACGAGTGCGATGCCGAATGCCTGATGTGCGGTATGCGCGGGACGAACGGCGAGCTACTCCGCGAGACGGCCGATCGGGCGACGGCGGACGCGCAGCTCGACATCCTGCGCCGCCGCGGGCTCCGCGCCGTCGCGCTTCTGACCGGCGAGTACCATCACGGGCCCAGGCGCTCGACGATGATCGCGCGCACCGGTGAGGCGCTGCGGGCCGCGCTCGCGAGCGGGTTCACGCACGTGCTGGTGAACATCGGGGCGCTCGAGACCGCGGAGTACGAGATCCTGCTGGCGGAGCTCCCTCGCCGTGCCGGCGGCCGCCTCGTGCCTCGGGTCACCATGTGCACGTTCCAGGAGAGCTACAGCCCCGAGACGTACGCGCGCTTCATGGGAACCAACCCGGCCAACCCGCGCAGCGACTTCCTGCGCCGGCTCACGAACTTCGACCGCGCCTGCGACGCCGGGATATGGGTCGCGAATCCGGGCGTGCTCCTCGGCCTCAACCCCGACGTTGGCTACGAGCTGCTCGCGCTCCTCGCCCACCTCCATCACCTCCTCCGCCGGGGCATGCAGGTCTACGTGAGCCTGCCGCGCCTCCGCAAGGCGAGCGGCACCCCGCATCCTGCCGGCGTGAGCGATGACGAGCTCTGCCGCCTGGTCGCGGTGCTCTCCTTCGGCGTCCCCGAGGCGAAGATCGTCATCTCCACGCGCGAGCCGCCCGCGATGCAGCGCCGACTGCTGCCGGTGATCGACGTACTCACCCCGGGGTCACCGGGAGTGGCCCCCTACACGGAGACGGGCGCGCGCTTCGACCTCGAGGCGAGCCAGTTCGAGGTGCTCGACCAGCGGCCGATCGAAGCGATCCTCGGCGAGTACCTCGCCGCCGGCGCCACCTTCGACTGCTACGAGCCGGCCGGTCGGGCCTGAGAGGCCGGTGCGGCGCGCCGTCGTCCTCGGCACCAACCTGGCGGCGGGGGCCGGCGCGCTCGGATACGCGCTCTACCGGTTCGGCATGCCGGCGCTCGCGCTGCTCGCGAGCCGGCCGCGCGGCGTCGTGCTCCTGACGTTCGCCGCGGTGGTGGCGGCGGCCTTGCTCGGCTTCGCGTTCCGCTGGCGACTCCTGCTCGCCGGTCTCGGCATGCCCCCGAGCCTTCGCACGCTCGCCGCGTACCGGGCAGCGGGGCAGAGCCTTGCCGCCCTCGTCCCCGGAGGTCGGCTCGGCGGCGACCCGCTGCGGGCCTTACTGCTGGTCAGCGACGGCGTGCCCGGCTCGCGCGCGATCGCCAGCGTCACGGTCGACCGGGTGCTCGAAGTGGGTGCCGGGATTCCCTTCGCGTGCCTGTACGCCGCGCTGCTTCTGCGGCGTGGCGTGCCGGAGCTCGAGGGGGCCCTGGTATCGGTCGTGCTGGGCGCGGCGGGGCTCGTATTAGGCTTCGGGCTCATGGTCCGCCGGCTCCGGCGTGGCGCGGGACTCGTCACCGCCCTCGCTCGTTCGACCGGCCTGGACCGCCTGCGCCGGATCCACGGGCAGATGAACGTGCTGGCGGCTGCGGAGGAGGCGATGGCGCGGCTGCTCGCGCAGCCCCGGCGCCTCGTTCAGGCGTTTGGCGCGGGCGTCGCGGTGAACCTCCTCGTTCTGGTCGAGTATCGATTGCTGCTCTCGGCCTTCGGTCTCCCGGCGGGGCCCCTTGCCGTGGTGGCCGCGATCTTTGCGACCGGAGCGTCGCATTCGCTGCCGGTGCCGGCGGGCGTCGGCGTCCTCGAGGGCGCCCAGATGTGGATCTTCGGAACGCTAGGTCACCCGCCCGAGGTGGGGCTCGCCGTCGGTCTCGCCGTGCGGCTGCGGGAGCTGGTCTGGACCTTTCCCGGCCTCTGCTATCTCGTCGGACGCGGCCTCGCGGCGCGTCGGAGCCCGTTCCGTGTCCTAGGGCCGGCGGCCACAGACCGCGCCGGCGAAGAAGCCGGGACAGCACTCGCGGAGCCGAGCGAGGTCGGGCACGATTCGGACTTCCGTGAAGCCGGACATCTCGAGCGCGCGCTGCCACTGCTCCGGGGTGAGGAACCCCGCCGTGGGGCGGGTTTCCGGTTCGATCTCGACGTCGACGAAGCTCTCGAGGATCTGGAA
>VBKF01000046.1 GCA_005888095.1 Deltaproteobacteria bacterium
CATCCATGCACCCGAGGTAGATGATCGCACTGCCGGCGGCGACGCCCCAGAGCAGGGCCCATTCGCGCCGCCGGCGCAGTCCCTCCGCAGCGACCACGCAGACAATCACCAGCCACCCGTCGGCCGCGGGGAAGGCGCGCTCGAAGGCGAGATAGCAGTCCTCCCCGGTGGTGGAGCGGACCTCTCGGCTCGAGAAGAAGACCACCCAGTACAGGATGGTCACCACGGCGCTCAGCCAGAGGAGCGCGATTGCCGCCCGGCGCGCCCGGAGGTTGCCCGGAGAGCTCAACGGCCGCGCCGCTACCCGGCCGCGCGCGCGCTCGCCTGCGGCGCGATTGCCGCGACACGGCGCGCCAGCTGCCTGTGCGCCGGCCACGCCAGCGACGCGCGCGCCGGCGGCGCGGTGAGCCGGCGGCGGAGGCCCTGGATCCGCATCAGCGACGTGGCGATCGCGCCGGCCTCGAGCCTGCCGCGGCCGAGCGCGTCCTCGACGGCGGCCATCGCCTCGCGTGCGGCGGCGAGGGACTGGCAGACGAGCAGCATGTCGCAGCCCGCCCGAAGTGCCTCGACCGCGGCCCGGCCGACGCGCCGGCGGCCAGCCATCGCCTGCATCTCGAGGTCGTCGCTGAAGAGGACGCCGCGGAAGCGAAGGCGGCGGCGGAGGAGGTCGCGACAGATCTTGGGCGACACGGTTGCAGGCCGGCGCGCGTCGAGCGCCGGGACGACGACGTGCGCCGTCATGAGCGCGGGGATGTCGGCGGCGGCCGCGCGGGCGAAGGGGACGAGCTCCGTCGCCGCGAGCGCGCGGCGGCTGCGGCGGACGCGCGGGAGGACGAAGTGCGAATCGCCGACCGTGGCCCCGTGGCCGGGGAAGTGCTTGCCGCACGCCAGCACGCCCGCGCGCGCGAGCCCGCGCGCGAAGGCGAGCGCGAGCCGCGCGACGGCGCGCGGCGTCGTCCCGAAGGCGCGGTCGCCGATGACGCGGTTGCGGGGGTTCGACCACACGTCGAGGACCGGGGCGAAGTCGAGATCGATGCCCACCGCGCGGAGCTCGCGTCCCATCGCGCGCCCCACTGCCTCGGCGAGACGCGTGTCCCCGCTCTCGCCCACGAGGGCCATGGGGGGGAAGTGGGTGAAGGGAGGGTGGGGCAACCGGTCGACGCGCCCGCCCTCGTGGTCGAGCGCCACCAGCGGTGGGACGCCGGCGCCCGTCGCGTGGATGTCGGCCACCAGCCGGCGAAGCTGCTCGGCGGACCGGATGTTGCGCTTGAAGAGGATGACGCCGCCCGGGCAGCGCTCGGCGAGGAACTCCCGCGTCTCGCGGTCCAGGGCCGGGCGCGGCAGGCCAACCATGAAGAGCTGGCCCGCCGTCCGACGAAGTAGGCTGGTCGCCATGGGATCCGCTGTATAGCACGGAGTGACCCGGTCAGGCAGAATCTTGACCCAAAGGCGCGCGTGTAATTACGCCGTAATCACGGAGGCGACAACGATGAGGGCCAGGCTGGTTCAGATCGGAAACTCGCGCGGAGTTCGCTTGCCCAAGCCCCTTCTCGAGGAGGCCGGGCTGACGGACGAGGTCGAGATTCGGGCTCGGAAAGGCGTGATCGTCATCGAGCGAGTTGGTCGACCCCGGACGGGATGGGCCGAGGCGGCTCGTCAGCTTCGCAAGCGGAACGGCGACCGCCTCGTCGGCGCACCCGTTCGTACGCGATTCGATGACAAGGAGTGGCGGTGGTAGCGGGGGAGGGGGTCCATCGGGGCGACATCTTCCTGATCAATCTCAACCCAAGCCGGGGAGGCGAGATCCGCAAGACTCGCCCCTGTGTGGTGGTTTCGCCCGACGAGCTCAACGCGCACCTCCGGACCTTCATCGTCGCACCCCTGACGACGGGGGCCCATGGGTACCCGTTTCGCATCCCGAGCAGGTTGGCCGGGCGTGGCGGGCACGTGGTTCTCGACCAGATTCGCACCGTGGATCACGAGCGGCTCGTGAGGCGGCTTGGGAGACTGGCCCCGCAGACGCTGCAGCGAACGCTGTGCGTCCTCCAGGAGATGTTCGCGCCGTGAGCGGACCGCCGGGCGAGCGGCTCGTTCCGTGCCGGCGGGCCGCTCGACGCGTTTGTATGGACACGGCGAACGCGGAATGTTAAGCCTCCCGCCGGAAGGGGAGGGGATGGCGGCCGAGCGGGCGACGGGGCGGTACATCGCCGTGGAGGGGCCGATCGGCGTCGGCAAGACGGCCCTTGCAAGGCGACTCGCCACGGAGTTCGGGTCGCAGCTCCTCCTCGAGCAAGGAGAGGAGAATCCGTTTCTCCGGAGATTCTACGAAGACCCGGGAAAGTATGCGTTCCAGACCCAGCTCTTCTTCCTGCTCGAGCGCTACCGCCAGCAACGCACGCTCGGGCAGCTCGATCTCTTCTCGCAGGGGACCGTCGCCGACTACCTGTTCGCCCGGGACGTCATCTTCGCGCAGCTCAACCTCAACCCCGATGAGTTCGGTCTGTACCAGCAGATCTACCAGCTTCTCGACCGGCAGCTCCCGCGGCCGGACCTCGTCGTCTACCTCGAGGCCCGACCGGAGGTGCTGCTGCGTCACCTCAGGAAGCGCGACCGGGACTACGAGCGTGGCATCACGCCGGAGTACCTGGGCAGGCTCACGGAGGCGTTTCGCAACTTCTTCCACCACTACACGGAGGCCCCGCTTCTCGTGGTCAACTGCTCCGACATCGACTTCGTCGAGCACGGCGGCGATCTGGCCGACCTGATCAAGGAGATCCGGGGCATGAGACAGGGGGTACAGCACTACATTCCGCTTGGATCGCGGTAACGACTCCGACCCCTGACGGGCGGGGATTGATACGGACCGAGACGGGACGTTGAGACGGCGCAACCAATCGTGAGCGGCACCTGAGACCGCCCCGGGGCGCGGTCCCGAGCGCGCGAGCGCGGGGAACCGGCGACCTGCACGGCGGCCCCTCCGAGCGGAAGCACCCGACGGCCTCCCGGACCACCGGTCCGAGGAGGCTTTTTTCATGGAGCTCGGGAAGAAAGTGACGGTGCCCGACGTGGCGCGCCTGAAGGCCGCGGGCGAGCGGATCACGATGGTGACCGCCTACGACTGCGCCTTCGCCCGCCTGCTCGACAAAGCCGGCGTGGATCTCCTGCTGGTCGGCGACTCGCTCGGCATGGTCGTCCAGGGGCTCGAGACGACGCTCCCCGTGACGCTCGACGAGATGGTCTACCACACGCGCATGGTGGCGCGCGGCGCCCAGCGCGCCCTCGTCGTCGGCGACCTGCCGTTCGGGGCCTACCAGACGAGCCCCGCGCACGCGCTCGACAGCGCCGTGCGGCTCGTGAAGGAGGGCGGCGCCCGGGCCGTCAAGCTCGAGGGCGGGCTCCCGATGGCGCGGACGATCGAGGCGATCGCGGCGATCGACGTCCCGGTGATGGGCCACGTCGGCCTCACGCCGCAGTCCGTGCATCGCATGGGTGGCCATCGCGTGCAGGGCCGTCGGCACGGCCGGGCGGCCGGCGAGCGCGAGCGGGTGATCGACGACGCCCGGGCCGTCCAGGAGGCGGGCGCCTTCGCCGTCGTCCTCGAGTGCATTCCGCTCGATCTCGCGGCGGAGATCACCGCGGAGCTCAAGATCCCGACCATCGGCATCGGCGCCGGCGCGCATTGCGACGGCCAGGTGCTGGTGCTCCACGACCTCCTCGGCCTCTCGACCGACTGGACCCCGCGCTTCGCCAAGCGCTACGCGGAGCTCGGCCAGGAGGTGGTACGCGCGGCCGAGACCTACGTGCGCGAGGTGAAGGCCGGGACCTTCCCCACCGAGGCGCAGGCCTTCGCCCCGCCGAAGACGTCGACGGGAGCGGCATGACGACGGTGACCGAGCCGCGCGCCATGCAGGCGTGGGCCGACGCCGAGCGCGGCGCCGGCCGGCGCATCGCCCTCGTGCCGACGATGGGCGCCCTCCACGCGGGGCACCTGGCGCTCGTCGCCGCGGCCCGCCGCCGGGCGCAAAGGGTGGTCGTGTCCATCTTCGTGAACCCGATCCAGTTCGATCGGCGCGACGATTTCGAGCGGTATCCGCGGACGCTCGACGACGACCTCCGGATCTGCGCCACGGCGGGCGTCGACGCCGTCTACGCGCCGAGCGCCGCGGCGATGTACGCGGAGGGATTCCAGACGGCGGTGGAGGTGACGAGGCTCACCGAGCCGCTGTGCGGCGCGGCGCGCCCGGGCCACTTCCGGGGCGTCACGACGGTGGTGACGAAGCTCTTCCACGCCGTGCGGCCGGACGTCGCCGTGTTCGGCGAGAAGGACTACCAGCAGCTCGCCGTCGTGCGGCGCATGACGGCGGACCTCGACTTCGGGATCGAGATCGTCGGGGTGGCGACGGTGCGCGAGCCGGACGGCCTGGCGCTCTCGAGCCGCAACCGCCGCCTGGGTCCGGACGACCGTGAGGCGGCGCGCTGCGTGCCGCGCGCGCTCGACGCGGCGGCGGAGCTGGTGTCGGCGGGGGAGCGCAGGGCCGGGCCGGTGGTCGCCGGCGCGGCTTCGGTGATCGCCGGCGAGCGGCGGGCACGACTCGAGTATGCCGAGCTGAGAGATCCCGAGACCCTCGCGGAGCTGGCGGAGGTGGCGGGGCCGGCGCTGCTGGCCGTCGCGGTGTGGGTGGGCGGTGTCAGGCTGATCGACAACCGGCTGCTCGTGCCGGAAGGAGACGTGCCATGAATTCCCCCCGGATGCGCAAGATGCTGCGGGCCAAGATCCATCGCGCCACCGTGACCGAGGCCAACGTCGACTACGAGGGCTCGATCACGATGGACCGGCGGCTGATGGAGGCCACCGACCTCCTGCCGAACGAGGCCGTCTGGGTGTGGGACGTGACCAACGGCAATCGCTTCGAGACCTACGCCGTCGAGGGCCCGCCCGACAGCGGCGTCGTCTGCGTGAACGGCGCCGCCGCGCATCTCGTCCGGCCCGGCGACCTGGTGATCATCGCGGCGTTCACCTGGATGGAGGAGGCGGCGGCACGTGCGCACGAGCCGAAGGTCGTGTTCGTCGACGAGCGGAACCGGATGCGAGAGAAGCGCGCGGAGGTTGCGATGGTGAGGGCCACGGGGTGACCAAGGAGGCCCGCGAGCGCGACATCACCGTCAACCGGCGGGCCTTCCACGACTACACGATCAC
>VBKF01000047.1 GCA_005888095.1 Deltaproteobacteria bacterium
GCGTCTGCGAGACGCCGTGCGCGAACAGCGCACCCATGTGCAACGGCATCTGCCCCACGGGGCAGGTCTGCGCGTCGACCCCCACCGGCTGCGTCTGTCAGACGCCGTGCGCGAGCAGCGCACCCGCGTGCAACGGCACCTGCCCGCCGGGCCAGGTCTGCTCCCCGACCGACGGCGGCTGCGTCTGCGAGACGCCGTGCGAGAACAGCTCGCCCACCTGCAACGGCACCTGCCCCACGGGGCAGGTGTGCGCGTCGACCCCCACCGGCTGCGTCTGCCAGACCCCGTGCGAGAACAGCGCGCCCGCCTGCAACGGCACCTGCCCCCCAGGACAGGTCTGCTCGCCGACCGACGGCGGCTGCCTCTGTCAGACCCCGTGCGAGACCAGCAGCGCCCCGACCTGCAACGGCGCCTGCCCGGATAACCAGGTCTGTGCGCCGACCGGCGGCGGTGGTAGCTGCGCCTGCCAGGCGGGCTG
>VBKF01000048.1 GCA_005888095.1 Deltaproteobacteria bacterium
CGCCGGCCAGGTCGGCGCGCCCTGCGGGTGCTTCGGCTGCTTCGACAACTTCGATCCGAAGCGCGCCTCCGTGCAGGGCGAATGGAAGTACAAGCTCAAGAAACACGGCGGCAGCCTGCATGCGAGCATCTTCAACAGCCTGGTGTGCAGCTGCCTCGGCGGGAGCGTGGGATCGCTCTGCCCGAGCGCGGAGCATCCGCGCACGCCAGCGGACCACATCTGCGTCACCGGCATCGCGGATCTCAGCCCGGATACCGGAAACGTCAAGAACAGGACCACTGCCGTGGCGTTCCGCTTCGAGGCGACGGATAACGGCGAGCCGGGAACGGACGACGTCTACGAGATCCACATCCTCGCGCCCGCCACCGGCCAGACCACGAGCGACCTCGCCAAGGCGATCTGCTGCACGCGGCCATTCGTGCAGCCGGCCGGGACGACCGCGCTGGCCGACGACCTCGGGACGCTGCTGCGCGGCAACATCCAGATTCACCCGGCGCTGGCGAAGTCCACGGCCGGCACATGTCCGCCGCCGAGCGGGATGTGCGTGCCGATCCCCTGAGCGACTGAGCTGCAGAACGACGGGGCTTGCCCGCCCGGGCGGCCCCGTCGCTACCAGGAGGCCAGGAGGAAGATGTCGTCCATGCCGGCGGCCGTGAGCGGGGTGCCGCCGAAGTCGACCCCGAGACGATAGCAGCCGGTCACGACCGGCCGGCCGCCGCCATCGACCGCCACGGCGGTGCCCGCGTCGAAGTCCGCACCGCCGAAGCGCTGCGCCCCGAGCGGGGTGCCGTCCGCAGCGTAGCGCGCCACGAAGATGTCGGTCCGGCCGGCGCTGGTGAGCGAGCCGGCGCCGAAGTTGACCGCCGCCTGGAAGGTCCCGGTCACCACCACCTTGCCGCTCATGTCCACCGCGATGCCGCTGCCGGCGTCGTCGAAGAGGCCACCGGCGAGTCGCGACCACAGGTAGCCGCCCGCCGGGGAGTACTTTGCCACGAACATGTCCTTGTGGGCGAAGCTCGTCGCCCAGCCTGCGCCGAGGTCGATCGAGTTCTCGAACGACCCGGTCACCAGCACGTTGCCGCTCCCGTCGCACGCGACGCCGTTGCCGGCATGTACGGCGAGCGCGCTCCCGAAGTGCCGGGACCAGAGGTGGCCGCCGGCGGGCGAGAGCTTGGCGAGGAAGATGTCGACGCCGGCGCTGGTCAGGACTCCGCCGCCGAAGTCGGCCGGGCCCGAGAACGCGCCGGTCACCGCGATGTTGCCGCTCGGGTCGACCGCCACGGCGTTGCCGGAGTTGGAGAACGAATCTCCGATGCCCATCGACCACAGGTACGCACCGGTGGGCGAGAACTTCGCCACGACGACGCTGTAGCCGTTGGCCATGATCGGGCCGCCGCCGAAGTCCGCCCCGCCCCCCGCGGTCCCGATCAGCACGACGTTGCCGCCGCTGTCGACGGCGACCCCATTCCCGATGTCGTTCATTCCGCTGCCGAACGCCTTCGACCAGATGGGGTCGCCGGCGGCGGAGTACTTCGCGAGGAAGATGTCGGCGGCGCCGGCGCTGCTGAGTGGTCCGGTGCCGAAGTCGACCGTGCCACTGAACTTTCCGGTCACGAGCACGTTGCCGTTGCCGTCGATGGCAACCCCGCGGCCCGTGCCCCCGCCCAGGTCGCCGCCGAGGCACTTCGCCCACATCGCCGCGCCCGACTGCGAGGTCTTCGATACGAATACCGCCGCCGGCGGGCACACGACCCCACCCCCGACGTCCACGATGCTCTCGACGCGCCCGGTCATCACCGTATTGCCACTGGCGTCCACCGCTACCCCGTAGCCCACATCGCTCGCCGTGCCACCGAAGCCGTGCGCCCACCGGGAACCGGCCGACCCCGTGACGGTGACGAGGGCCGAGTCGGTGCCGCGCGCGCCCCGATCATCCGTGACCGTGAGGGTCGCGGTGTAGCTGCCGGGCGCAGCGTAGCCGTGGCTCACCGTCGCGCCGGCGGCCGACGTGCCGTCGCCGAAGTCCCAGCCGTAGGAGCCCACGGTGCCGTCGGGATCGGAGCCGGACCCGTTGAAGGTCACGGCGCTGCCCGCCGACGCCGTCTGGTCCGGTCCCGCGTTTGCCACCGGCGGACGGTTGGCAACCGAGACGACCGCCGCGTCGCTCGAGCGCAGTCCGCTGTTGTCGGTCACCGTGAGTATGACGCTGTACGTGCCGGGGGTCGTGTACATGTGCGAGGCGACCATGCCGGACGCCGAGCCGCCGTCGCCGAAGCTCCAGGCGTAGGCGATGAGCGTGCCGTCCAGGTCGAACGACCCGCCACCGTTGAAGCCGACCGGGGCCATCGTCTGCGTGAACTGATCGGGCCCGGCATTCGCGATGGGAGGCTTCGGAGGCGCGGTGGTCGACGTGGTGGACGAGGACGCTGTCGTGGTGGAGGTCGACGAGGACGTCGTCGTGGTGAGGATCGTCGACGACGTCGTCGTGGTGAGGATCGTCGTCGTGGTGAGGATCGTCGACGACGTCGTCGTCGAAGTCGTCGTGGTCGGAGGTCTGGTGGACGTCGTCGTGGACGTGGTGCTGGTGGTGACCGTCGTGGACGTGGTCGTCGTCGCGAGACACGTGCCCGTCGTGGCGCTCACCGGGATGCTCTTGGCAGACTCGTTGCCGGCCTTGTCGATGGCCGCGAGCGCGTAGGAGTACGCCGTCGCCGCGGTGAGGCCGACGTCGGAGGTGGAAGTCGCGGGCGCCAGGACCTGCTTCTGGAAGAGGCCGCCCCGATAGAGCTTGTAGCCCAGAAGGCCCGAGCCTCCGGTATCCGTCGCGCCGTTCCACGCGAGATTGATCTGGCCGCAGCCGACCGGGGAGGCCGTGAGTCCGGTGGGGACCGAGGGCGCGGTCCTGTCTCCCAGGGTCATCGCGATCGCGATGTTGGAGTATGCGGAGGCCGACCCACCCGGCTTGAGTGCCCGGACGCGGTAGTAATAGCTCGTGCCGCTTGCCAGGCCGGTGTCCTGGTAGGCGGACTGCCGGTCCGCAGCCCCGACCACCGTGAAGCCGCTGGTCGCGCTGAGACTTCGCTCGATCGAGTACGAGACCGAGCCCGGGTTCGCATCGCGCCAGCTGAGGTTGATCTGGCTGCTCGATACGGCGGTCGCCACGAGCGAGAAGGGGGCGGTGAGAGCGGCTTCCGCCGTCGCATGACCGGTCACGAGAGCAAGTAAGAAAATTGACAGCAACCCCGGTACACGCCTGGCGCTCATGCAGAACCTCCGCGAGGCGGTCACCGACTGCAAGGCTTGCGCCAAAGCGAAGGGACATGTGAGCGAGTAGACCCGTGAAAGCGCGGGAGACGGCCCGGCACTTACTTGACCCCGGCGGGCAAGAATGGCCGCGGCATCCGCAGCCGCGCCGTCTCACGCGCAACATGCCGGCGTCCACCCTTCGGGGCTGCCCGCCTCCGAGAAAAAGGGTCACGCCACGAGGTCCGCGCAGCAGCAAGACGGCCTCATCGCACATGCCTTAGCGGCTGCGACGGCGGACGAATTAGCATGGGTCATATAGTTGGCCCTCCTGAATTAGGGAATTTCAGTAGCCTATTGCGGGGTCTTCCGTGCTATGTGTCCTTCACCCCCAGGCCCCGCGGCCTTCAACCGAGACAATAAGGGCTACGCGATGAGACCCAACGCTCGGGCTTTCAGGGTCGCCGGAAGCATCGTCGGACTGCTCCTCGTCGCGTTGGCCGCCGGATGGCCGTCGGTGGTCCATGCGCAGCAGCGGCATGGCGGCCAGATCACCAAGGACTGCCGGGACCCGCGCGGCCTGAAGACGCCGCGGCCGGGAGAGACGGTCACCTGCCAGATCACCGTCACCAACGCCGACACGTTCGGTGACCGCCTCCGCATCGACCGAATCGTCGATACCATCCAGCGCGCTGCGGGCCCGCAGGTCAACACGATCCCGTTGCCGCTCAATCTACCACCTGATCTCCGCGGGACGTGCGTCGCTGGCACTCGGGCCGGGCTCGACTGCGCCTGCCCAGGCGGTACCTGTGGAACCGGCACGCCGCGGGTCTGTGCCGGCGGCAGTCGTACCGGTCTGCAGTGCGATTGCCCGGGCGGCACCTGCACGACGATTCTACCCGGGTTGGGGCAGCAGGTCGTCGTCACCGATACATACATCGCCGACGCCGGCGTCATGGGCGCCCTCACCGATGACGTCATCGCCGATGGCGCGGACCTAGGTCTCGGGAACCCGACCGTCCTTTGCCAGGACTCGCAACCCACACCGGCCTGCTTCCGGCTCGAGATCGGCGACCGGCTCACGGTTGCGACTACCACGACGACCACGACCACCA
>VBKF01000049.1 GCA_005888095.1 Deltaproteobacteria bacterium
GCATGACGACTCGCACGAAGGCCGCGCTGGCGCTCGTCCTCCTCCTGGCGGCCGCGGTGTTTCTCGCGGTGCGCGTCTCCGCCGGCGGCGGGCGACATCCGCGCCTCCGCGCCCGCCTCGACCTCGTCGAGCGCCACTTCGCGGACCTGACCACCAGTAGCGACACCGTCGAGGCACGGCTCCAGGCGCTCGCGGTACGCGTCGCCGATCTCGAGGCGCGGCTCGCAGAATGCCACTGCGTGCCGCCGCCCACGTGTACCCCGTGCACCTGCGCCGCGGCCGGCGCCGCGTGCGGCCAGGACGCCGACGGCGACGGCGTCGACGACTGCCTCGACCGCTGCCCGTGCGAACCGGGTCCGTCCGACCAGGCCGGCTGTCCCGGGCCACCGCCGCCCCCGCCGTGCAGTCCGTGCCCCTGCGTCTTTGAAGGCGGCCCGTGCGGCCACGACGCCGATCACGACGGCATCGACGACTGCACCGACGGCTGTCCCTGCGACCCCGGCCCGCCGGAGAACAAGGGCTGCCCGCGGCCCATCTGCGAGCCCTGCACGAGCTGCGCCACGGTGCCCTGCGGCCACGATGCCGACGGCGACGGCGTCGACGACTGCGCCGACGCGTGCCCCTGCCGCCCGGGTGCCGACACGAACCGCGGCTGCCCGACGGGCCAGGCGTGTCAGACAGACGCCGACTGCGACGACGGGAACGGGTGCAGCCTCGACGTCTGCATGGGCGGCGTCTGCGAGCACAAGTGCCTGTGTCTCGGGCCCGCCGGCTTCGACTGCCGGCCGGGGCCGGCCCGCTGAGCAGAGCGTCGCCCGACGGGATCGGCCCGCCTCGATTTGACACTACCCGCCTTCTTGTGGATCCGTGCCGCCACGGATGGCGTGGTGGCTGTGGGTGCTGCTCGGCTTCGCGCTCGTGCTGTGCGAGCTGCTGACACCGGGCGGCTTCTTCTTCCTCTTCTTCGGTCTGGGGGCCGTCGCCGTCGGCGCGCTCGTCTGGCTCGGAGCCGCCGGGCCGGCATGGCTCCAGTGGTTCCTCTTCTCGCTCATCTCGATCGGGTTCCTGGTCCCGCTGCGCGGCCGGCTGCTGCGGCGGATGGCCACGGGCGACGACGCGGCGGCGCGCGTGGACGCGCTGGTCGGGCAGGTGGCGGTGCTCCTCGACGACCTGCCCCCGGGCGAGGTGGGCAAGGCGGAGCTGCGCGGCACGGCGTGGAACGCACGCAACGAAGGCGAGCGCGCGCTCCGCCGCGGTCAGCGCGGCCGGGTGACGCGGGTGGACGGGCTGACGCTCTGGCTTCAGCCGGAGTAGGAGGGCACATGCTGTCGGGCGCGCTGATCGTCTTCCTGGTGCTGGCGGTCCTGATCCTCTTCGTCCTCTCGCGTACCGCCGTCGTCGTGCCGCAGCAGAGCGCGTTCGTGGTCGAGCGGCTCGGCCGCTACCGGGCCACGCTCGACGCGGGCTTCCACATCCTCCTCCCCTTCGTCGACGGGATCCGCTACCGCCACTCGCTCAAGGAGAACGCCCTCGATATCCCGGAGCAGATCTGCATCACGAAGGACAACGTCCAAGTGCACGTCGACGGCGTCCTCTACCTGAAGGTGATGAATCCCGAGCGGGCCTCCTACGGCGTGGCGGACTATCTCTTCGCGATCACCCAGCTCGCGCAGACGGCGCTGCGCAGCGAGATCGGCAAGATCGAGCTCGACCGCACCTTCGAGGAGCGCACGCACATCAACCTCGAGGTGGTGAACGAGCTCGACAAGGCGACCGAGCCGTGGGGCATCAAGGTGCTGCGCTACGAGATCAAGAACATCACGCCGCCGGCCGACGTGCTCGCCGCCATGGAGAAGCAGATGCGGGCCGAGCGCGAGAAGCGCGCCGTGATCCTCACCTCGGAGGGCCAGCGCGACGCCGCGATCAACAGCGCCGAGGGCGAGAAGCAGCAGGTCATCAAGGCGTCCGAGGCGAAGAAGCAGCAGCAGATCAACGAGGCCGAGGGACAGGCGGCCGCGATCCTCGCCGTCGCCGACGCGACCGCCGAGGGCATCCGCAAGGTGGCCGAGGCGATCAACCTGCCGGGCGGCTACGAGGCGGTGCAGCTGCGGGTTGCCGAGCAGTACATCGGCCAGTTCGGTCAGCTGGCGAAGGAGAGCAACACCATGGTGCTGCCCGCCAGCGTCGCCGACGTCGGCTCGATGATCGCGCTCGCGATGAACGTGATCGGGCGCCACCCGAACGGACCCGGGGCAAACCGGGAGGCCTGATACCTTCCTGCTCCCGCCGGCCCGCCGCTGCACACGGCTGGGAGAATTCCCCCACGGTGCTGGGGCAGAACCCCCAGCCCCATGCGTACCTCCCATCATCCGATGCGGGAAGTCGAGCGGGCACCGTCATTGCACTGAAGGTCCGCGGACAGTCGTGCCCGGACGAGCCCCTGGCCCCTCCCCTGCCAGTGGGCTCGTCCGGGGCCGCGGCGGCGGCTACCCTGGCCGGGGATGCTCGACGCCTTCGAGCGCGACGTCCAGGCGCTCGCGCGCCGGATCACCGAGGCCGCCGGCTCCGAGCAGCCGCGCGTCTACCACCTCGGCTGGTGGAGCGAGCGGCTCCTCGAGTGGGCCATGGCGCATCCGCGCTTCAAGACCCAGCTCTTCCGCTTCGTCGACGTCTTTCCCGCCTGCCACGACGACGCAGACGTCCTGCGGCACCTCGAGGAGTACTTCGACGGCGTCGAGATGCCGCGCGCCCTCCGCCTCGGTCTCGGGCTGACGGAGCGCGTGCCCTTCGGCGCCGGGATCTCGGCGGCGGCCGCGCGACGCAACGTGCGGCGGATGGCGCGGCAGCTGATCGTCGGTGCCGCGCCCGAGGATGCGCTCCCGCGGCTCGAGCGTCTGTGGCGCGCCGGCGAGGCATCGACCGTCGACCTGCTGGGCGAGCACATCGTCACCGAAGCCGAGGCGGACCGCTACGCGGCGCGTGTGGCGGCGATGCTCGAGGCGCTCGTCTCGGCGACTCGGACATGGCCCGCGGCGCCGCTGCTCGAGCGCGACCCCTGGGGCCTCGTGCCGCGCGTCAACGTGTCGGTCAAGCCGACGGCGCTGACGCCGCTCTTCGCACCGCCGACCGCCGCCGAAGGGCTCGCCGAGGCCGAGCGCCGGCTGCGGCCCGTCCTCGAGCGGGCGCGCGCGGCCGGAGCCACGATCCACCTCGATACCGAGCACGACGAGGCGAAGGACCTCACCTTCGAGCTGCTGCGCGCGCTCGGGGCCGCGTTTCCCGGCGGCCCGCAGCTCGGCTGCGTCGTGCAGGCCTATCGCAAGGACGCGTATGCCGACCTCCGCCGGCTGGTCGACTGGTCGCGCGACACGCTCCGTCTTCCGCTCCAGATCCGTCTCGTGAAGGGCGCCTACTGGGACAGCGAGACGATCGTCGCGCACGCCGAGGGGTGGCCCGTGCCGGTCTTCGAGACGAAGGCCGAGACCGACGCGAGCTACGAGCGCTGCGCGCGCTACCTCGTCGACCATGCCGGCCAGGTCCGCCCGGCGTTCGGCAGCCACAACGTCCGGAGCCTCGCCTACGCGGTCGCGTACACCCGGGCCCGGGGCCTCCCGGAAACGGCCATCGAGCTCCAGCTCCTCTACGGGATGGCGGAACCGATTCACGTTGCGGTGCGCCGGCTCGGGTTCCCGGTGCGGGCCTACGCGCCGGTCGGCGATCTGATCGCCGGCATGGCCTACCTCGTGCGGCGGCTGCTCGAGAACACCTCGAACGAGTCGTTCATCCGTCACCGCTTCGCCGAGGGCCAGGCGCTCGAGGCGCTGATCGCGCCCCCGGCGGCGCGCACGCTGCCTGAGCCGGAAGCGGAGGCCGCGCCGCGCCCGCCGACCGACGCGGCGGCGCCGGCACCGTTCGTGAACGAGCCGCGCGCCGAGCTCCGCCGTCCGGGGCCGCGCGCGCGTCTCGTGGCCGCCGTGCACGAGGCGCCGCGCGCCTTCGAAGCTCCCGTGCTGATCGAGGGGACGCCGGTCCCGACGACCGACCTGCTCACGTCCGTCGACCCGGGGGAATTCGCGACCGCCGTCTGCCGCGCCGGCCACGCAGGACCCGCGGAGGCGGAGCGCGCCGTCGACGCCGCGCTCCGTGCCCTGCCCGCCTGGCGCGCCACGCCCTGGCGCGAGCGGGCCGCGACGCTCTTCCGCGCCGCGGCGATCCTCCGGCGTCGCCGCACCGCACTCGCCGCGCTCGAGGTCTTCGAGGCGGGGAAACCCCTCGCCGAGGCTGACGCCGACGTCTGCGAGGCGATCGACTACTGCGAGTACTACGGGCGGCAGGCGCTGCGGCTCGGCGACGGCGCTCCCGTCCGCCAGCGGCCGGGCGAGACGAACCTCTATCGCTACCAGCCGCGCGGCGTCGGCGCCGTCATCGCGCCCTGGAACTTCCCGCTCGCCATCCCGGCGGGCATGGTCACCGCATCCCTCGTCGCCGGCAACTGCGTCGTCTTCAAGCCCGCCGAGCAGGCGCCCGGGGTCGCTTTCCGGCTCGTCGAGATCCTGCTCGAGGCGGGCGTCCCGCCCGGCGCGCTGGCCTTCCTGCCCGGGATGGGCGACGTGGGCGCGCACCTCGTCCGTCATCCCGCCGTCGCCTTCGTCGTCTTCACGGGCTCGAAGGCGGTCGGGCTGTCGATCATCGCCGACGCCGCCGTGCAGCGCCCGGGACAGCGGCACGTGAAGCGCGTCGTCGCGGAGATGGGCGGCAAGAACGCGATCGTCGTCGACTCCGACGCCGACCTCGACCAGGCCGTCCCGGCGATCGTGGCGAGCGCCTTCGCCTACGCCGGACAGAAGTGCTCGGCGGCCTCGCGCACGATCGGCGTCGGGCCCGTCTTCGACGCGCTCGTCGAGCGGCTCGCCGGCGCGGCGGCGGTCGTGCCCGTCGGGCACCCGCGGGAGCTGCGCACCGTCGTCGGGCCGCTGATCGACGAGGACGCCTGGAACCGCGTGCGCGAGTACCGGGCGCTCGCCCGCGCGGAGGGCGAGGTCGTGTTCCAGCGCGACGACGTCCCCGGCGGCGGGTGGTACGCCGGCCCGACCGTGGTGGTGACCGACCGGCCGCACTCCCGGATCGCCACCGAGGAGATCTTCGGGCCGTTCCTCACCGTCATGCGCGCGGACGACTTCGACCAGGCGCTCGCGCTCGCCAACGATACCGAGTACGCGCTCACGGCCGGGCTCTTCTCGCGCTCCCCGGCGCGCATCCGCCGCGCCGCCGAGGAATTGCGAGCCGGGAACCTCTACGTCAACCGTGCCATCACCGGCGCGCTCGTCGGCTGCCAGCCGTTCGGCGGCTACGGCCTCTCGGGCGTGGGCTCGAAGGCGGGCGGGCCGGACTACCTGCTCCAGCTCGTCGAGCCGCGCGTCGTGACGGAGAACACGATCCGGCAGGGCTTCGCGCCGCCAGATGAGTGAGGCGTTCCGGCCCCGCATCATGCCGTGCTACACCGCCGGCATGCTGACGCTGTACGACTACCTGCCGTCCGGCAACGGCTACAAGGTGCGCCTGCTCCTCTCGCAGCTCGGCATCCGCTTCCGCCTGGTCGAGACAGACATCCTGAAGGGAGAAACGCGGACGCCCGAGTTCCGCGCCATCAATCCGAACGGGCGCATCCCGGTGCTCGAGCTCGAGGACGGCCGCCGGCTGGCCGAGTCCGACGCGATCCTCTTCTACCTCGCCGAAGGGACGCCGTTCCTGCCCGAGGAGCGCTTCGCGCGCGCCGAGGTGCTGCAGTGGATGTTCTTCGAGCAGTACAGCCACGAGCCCTACGTCGCGGTGGCCCGGTTCTGGACGCACTATCTCGGGAAAGCCGTGGACGCGGAGAAGATCGAGCGCGGCTACCAGGCGCTCGATGTGATGGAACGGCACCTCGGGAGCCGGCGGTTCTTCGTCGGCGAGCGGTACACGATCGCCGACATCGCGCTCTACGCCTACACGCACGTCGCGCACGAGGGAGGCTTCGACCTCGCTGCGTATCCGAACGTCCGCGCCTGGCTGGCCAGGGTCGCCGCGGAGCCGGGACACGTGCCGATCACGCAGCGGCAGTTCGAGTGAGCGCCGTGGCCGGGTGCGACGGCTTCACGCGGCCGCGGCGGCGTCCTCCGCTGGGGCCGGACCTTCGCCGCGAGAGAGGGCCGTCCGCGCCTGCGCCCGATAGTGCTCGCGGTCGAACCGGCGCGTGCTCCACCAATAGCGTACCGTACTGCCCGACCAGTTGTTCGTGATCTGCCCGGCCTCGGTCTTGTACCAGCTCTTCCCGGTCGCCGCCCACACGGTGTGCGCCAGCTCGCTCTGGATGCGGGCGTTGTAGGCGTCCAGCACCTCCGGCCGGAGGTCCAGCGACGCGAGCTCCCGCTTCGCCAGCGTCCGGATCGCCTCGAGCACGTAGCGGGTCTGGCACTCGATCATGAAGATGATCGAGTTGTGGCCGAGGTTCGTGTTCGGGCCGTACATCATGAAGAAGTTCGGAAAGCCGGCGACCGTGATGCCGAGGTACGCCCGCGCGCCGCCCGCCCACTCCGACTCGAGCGACCGGCCGTCGCGCCCCTCGATGCGCATCGGCACGAGGAACGCCGTCGACTGGAACCCCGTGGCGAAGATCAGCACGTCCGCGGGATGGGTCGCGCCGTCGCGGGTCACGATCCCGTCCTCGGTCACGTGGTCGATGCCGCTCGTGACGAGCTCGACGTTTTCACGCCCGAGGGCCTGATAGTAGTCGTCGGAGATCAGGATGCGCTTGCCGCCGACCGGGTAGTCCGGGACGAGGACCTCGCGGAGACGCGGGTCGGCCACCTGCTCGCGCAGGTTCCGCTCGGCGAGGCGCCGGACCATCGCGGCGATGAGCCGGTTCCCGCGGAACAGCGGGAAGCGCATCTCGAGCTGGAGCCATATCCACCGCCGGTAGAGCCGAGCGAGGAACGGCAGCCGGCCGAACAACCGCTTCTCGCGCTCGCTGTAGGCACGGTCGCCGCGCGGCAGCAGCCAGTTCGCGCTGCGCTGGAAGACCGTGAGCTGCTGCACCCGCGGGGCGATCTGCGGGACGAACTGGATCGCGCTCGCGGCGTTGCCGATCACCGCGACGCGCTTGCCCGAGAGGTCGACGTCATGGTTCCAGCGGGCGGAGTGGAAACGCTCGCCGCGAAAGCCCTCGATCCCGGGAATGTCCGGGATATGCGGCCGGCTGAGCTGCCCGACGGCGCTCACCAGCACGTCGACCTTGATCTCCTCGCCGTCCATGGTGCGCAGCCGCCAGACGCTCTCCCCCTCGTCGAAGCGAGCGCCGGCGATTTCGGTCGAGAACCGGATGTGCCGGAGGACGTCGTACTTCTGCGCGCAGTGCTCCATGTAGTCGCGGATCTCCTCCTGCGGCGACCATTTCCGCGACCAGTCCGTCTTCTGCTCGAAGGAGAAGCAGTAGGCGAAGGACGGGACGTCGCACGCCGCACCCGGATAGGTGTTGTCGCGCCAGGTGCCGCCGAGGCGGTTCGACTTCTCGAAGATCGTGAACGACTCGATGCCGGCCCGCTTGAGCTGGATGCCGAGGCAGAGACCCGAGAAGCCGGACCCGATGATCGCGATGCTGGCCATGGTCTCACCATAGACCCAGCCCGGCGTCCCGCGGAATGGCGGAAGCGGACAACCTTTTGATATTTTCGGCCAGCGGAGTG
>VBKF01000050.1 GCA_005888095.1 Deltaproteobacteria bacterium
CGCTCTATCCGTACCTCTCGGCGCGCGGCAACCTCGAGTTCCCGCTGAAGATGCGCCGGCTCTCGCGGGCGGACATGCGGCAGCGGGTCGAGCGCGTCGCGGGCCTGCTCGACATCAGCTCGCTCCTCGACCGCCTGCCGAAGCAGCTCTCGGGCGGGCAGCGGCAGCGCATCGCCATGGGCCGCGCGCTGGTCCGCGAGCCCGCCGTCTTCCTCCTCGACGAGCCGCTCTCGAACCTCGACGCCAAGCTCCGCGTCCAGGTCCGCGCGGAGATCAAGGAGCTCCAGCAGCGGACCCGGACCACCATGGTCTACGTGACCCACGACCAGGTGGAAGCGATGACGCTCGGCGACCGGGTGGCCGTCCTCGACGCGGGGCGGCTGCAGCAGGTCGCCCCGCCACGCGAGCTCTACGAGCGCCCAGCCAACGTGTTCGTCGCGGGTTTCATAGGCAACCCGCCCATGAACCTCTTTCCCACCCGCCTGTCGACGGACGACCGCGGCCGCGTCGTCATGCACGTCGGCGGCCAGACCTTGCCGGTGGGCGACGCCGCCGCGCCGCGCCTGCGCGCGAGCCTCGATTCGCCGCTCACCGCGGGTGTGCGGCCGGAGGCCCTCCGCGTGGACGCGGGCGAGCTCGGCGACGGCGCCATGCGGGCGACGGTCGAGCACGTCGAGTACCTGGGACACGAGACGCTGGCCCACGTGTCGGTCGAAGGAGACGTCGGCGTGCGCCTGATCGGCCGCGTCGAGGGGATGTCTGGCTTCACGAAGGGGCAGCTCGTGAACCTCCGGGTCGACGCGTCGGCGGTGCACTTGTTCGACCAGACGGGCCGATCGCTGGCGGGGTAGCACCTTCCGCGCCACGCGGGTCGGCGGAAGCCGGGTCGACCGTCCTGGCTCGAGGTATGAATTCGGTCATACTGAGAAAGAGCCATGCGGAGAGTCGCAACGAAGGTCGCGGTGAGCATCCCGGATGACCTCTATCGGGCCGTCGAGCAAGCGCGGAAAAGGCACGGGAAGAGTCGCAGCGCCATCATCCAGGATGCGCTCCGGCATTGGCTCCGTCATGAGGCGGAAGTCGCACTGGTCAGGGAATACGAGGCGGGCTATCGCCGGCGTCCGGAGACGCGGCGCGAGATCAAGGCGGCCGACGCCGCGGCGGTCCGTCTGCTGGGGGGCGAAGACTGGTGATGCGGCGGGGGGAGAACGTGCTCGGCCGACCTGCCGCCGCCGGCGGGCCGGCGACCGGTGGTGCTACTGTCCCGTGACGAGGCCTACACCGTGCGGCAACAGCGCTCACGCTCGAGAAGGTCGTGGCGGTCGATCGCGCGCTGAAGTTTGCCCTTGGTCTGCGTTGATCGAGGACTCGCCCGACTGCGCGCACGCTCAGACGAGCGTCCGAAGGAAGGGAGCGGCGGGCGCGACCCGAATCCCGTCGGGCGTCCGATAGTCCTTCCGGCCGGCCGCGCTGATCTGCCACGCCTGCGCGTCCGGGAACCGCTCCTTGAGATAGCGGAGGCTCCGGTCGGCGTCGGCGTCGCCCCACTTGCATTCGACGAGGAGGATCGGCGCCCGCTTCTCCACGACGACGAAGTCCACCTCGCGCCGGTCCGTGTCGCGGAAGTAGCGGAGCTCGACGTCGCGCCCGCGTGCGTCCTGCTCGAAGTGGACCCACTTGAGCAGATGCGCGGCGACGAGGTTCTCGAACCGAGGACCGGCCTCGGGAACCAGCGTCCAGTCGAGGTGATAATGCTTCTGCTCCTTCTTGACGGCACGGATCCTGGCGCCGCTGAACGGCGGAAGCCGAAAGACCGCGTACAGCCGCTCCAGGATCGCGAGCCACCCCGAGGCGGTCTTGTGACTCACGTGGAGGTCTTCCCGCAGGTTGTTGACCGAGAGAGGCGACCCGACGAGCTCCGGCAGGCGGAGCATCATCAGCTCCAGCCGGCCGAGATCCTGCACGCGCTCGAGGCTGGTGATCTCCTCGCGCACGAGGAGGTTGCGGTACTCGCGTGACCAGCGGCGTGCCTCGACCTCGCTGCCGGTGAAGAACGGCTCCGGGAAGCCGCCCAGGGTGAGCAGATCGTGCAGCTCCCGCTCGGCCTTCAGGCCGAGCTCGGCCACGGAGAGCGGGTGGAGGCGCAGGAGATGGTAGCGACCCTGCAGGGACTCCCCCCCGTGTCGGTAGAAGTCGAGCCGCGCGCTGCCGGTGACAAGGATCTGCTGCCCCTTGGCGCGGCCGTCGAACACACCCTTGAGAAAGCCTCGCCAGCCGCGGTACTTGTGGAGCTCGTCGAAGATGAGCCGGCGTGCGACCGGAAGCTCGCCCCTCAGGATGCGCTCGCGATCACCCGCCACGTCCCAGTTGAGGTAGCCGACACCCGCGCCCGGCAGGGATCGGGCGAGCGTGGTCTTCCCGACCTGCCGCGGGCCGGAGACGAAGACCATCTTGCGGCGCATATCCCGCACGACCTGAGGCGCGAGGTACCGGCGGTGGACCGCCATGCCCGGACCGTACTGGTTTTTTCACCCTCGGTCAAAAAGACTCACGGGGATTTTTGACTGAGGGACAAAAAGAGTGTGCGGCCGAAACCCTGGGCGGCTGGTCACCCGCCCACAGCCGGCGTCACCCGTCCGCCAAGGTCTATCCCGGCGGGACGCGCGCCCTCTCCGACTTCACACTCGCCACCGACGACGGCGAGCTCGTGGTGCTGGTGGGACGTTCGGGCTGCGGGAAGTCCACGGTGCTCCGCTTGATCGCCGGTCTCGAGGCACGCAACGTCGTGTTTCACTCTGGCGTTGCGCTGGGTGACGCCGTCGTGCGACGGATCCGGCGGTTGCCCGGGGAGCCTTGCGCGGCATGCCGCTCGCTGGGGCGCCGGGCGTGGGCGCCGCCAGCTACGAGCCCCGGGCCATGGAGGGCACCGTCCTCCATCGGGTCGTGCGCGAAAACTTCGAGACGTTTCGCGCCGAAATCGCCGCGCGCACCGATGGAGGTGGTCTGCCACAGTTCGTCGAGCGCGAGTTCAGAGATTTCTTGACATGTGGTGTGCTCAGTCGAGGCTTCGCGCGCGTCCGGTGCGAAGGCTGTGCCTTCGAGCGTCTCGTGCCGTTTTCCTGCAAGCGACGCGGCTTCTGTCCGAGCTGTGGCGGGCGGCGCATGGCGGAACTGGCCGCCCACCTCGTGGACGCCGTGCTCCCCCATGTCCCCGTGCGTCAGTGGGTGCTGACGCTGCCCTACCGTCTGCGCTACCTCCTCGCGTGGAATCACCAGCTCTGCCGCGCGGTGCTCGCCGTCCACGTCCGCGCCGTCCTCGGCTTCTATCGTCGCCGAGCCCGCCGCCGCGGCGTGCCCGACGGGCGGGGCGGTGCCGTGACGGTGATCCAGCGCTTCGGGGGTGGCCTCCAGCTCAATGTTCACTTCCACAGCCTGTTGCTCGACGGCGTCTTCGCCGAGGCCGCCGACGGCACCTTGGAGTTCGACCCCGCCGACCCGCCGAGCGAAGAGGACGTGGCCCGGCTGCTCGCTACCATCCGCCGCCGGGTGCTACGGCTCCTCGCGCGCCGCGGGCTCGCGGTCGAGGACGCGCCCGACGGGGATCCGCTCGCCGAGGAATCGCCCGCGCTGGCCGGCATCAGTAGCGCGGCCGTGCAGGGCCGCGTCGCGCTCGGGCCGCGCGCCGGCGCCCGCGTCATCCAAATCGGCCGCGAGCCCGACGCGCCTTGGGTCACCTCCCGCGGCCCCTGCCAGGCGCATCTCGAGGGCTTCGATCTCCACGCCGCGATCACCGTCGCAGCCGACGACCGCACGGCCCTCGAGCGCCTGGCGCGTTATGTCCTTCGGCCGCCGGTCGCCCAGGATCGCCTCGCGCTCACCCCGGACGGGCAAGTGCTCCTGAGCTTGAAGGCAGACTGGGCCGACGGGACCACTCATCTCCTGTTCGAGCCGATCGAGTTCTTGGAGAAGCTCGCCGCCTTGACGCCGCGCCCCCGGATCAATCTGGTGATCTACCATGGGATCCTGGCCCCTCATGCTCGGGCACGGGCGCAAGCCGTGGCCCGCGGCCCCGTAACGTCATCGACGCAGCAGCGTCCGCCCGTTGCGAAGGAGCCCGGCGCCGACGCCCCCAGGCAGACTCCTGAACCCAGTCGTGTCTCGACCCCTGAGGCTCCTCCCCAGGAGAGCCGGCCGCGCGGTCCCGAGAAGCCGCGCGATTGGGCCTGGGCCGATCTGATGCGGCGCGTCTTCGATCTCGACGTGCTCGCCTGCCCGCGATGCGGTGGCCGCATGTCGGTGATCGCCACAATCGAGGCGGGAGAGGTCATGCGCATGATTCTCGGCCACCTCGGCCTTCCGACCGAGCCGCCGAAGCCGTTGCCGGCTCGCTCGCCTCCTGGGGCACACGATCTCTTTCCCGACTCTCCGGCTTGACGGGTCGGCCCGCCGTGGGACCGATCCCTGCCGCGGTGTCCCCGGAGGCCGTCCGGGCGGCGCTCGGTGCCGGCCTCCGAGGAGTTCCCTTTTCCCGTGGGGGACCTGCGGGCGAAGCAGTTCTCCCGGATGGCCGAGTCGGCCATGCAGCTGGTGACGCACCTCCATGAGGTCCCCGTCCTCGTCGTCCCCTGCATCGAGGGCCGGGTGCAGGGTGTCGAGCTGGCATTTCAAGCGACGCTCTACGGCTCGATCTTCCCGGCGGTGTGGTCGTTCATGCTCGCGCTGCGCGCTCGCGGGGTCGGATCGGCGTTGACGACCGACCATCTCTTCTTCGCTGACGAGGCAGCGCACCTGCTGGGCATTCCAGAGA
>VBKF01000051.1 GCA_005888095.1 Deltaproteobacteria bacterium
TGGGGCCTGAAGACGCTCTACGACGCCATGGTGCGCGCGGAACCGGCGCTCACGGTCTACCTGCACGCGCGCTTCCTGCGCGCGCTCATGCGCGACGACCGCATCGACGCGGTCACGGTGGACACCCGCTCGGGGCCGGTGGCGCTCCGGGCGCCGTACTTCATCGACGGGAGCGGCGACGCCGCGCTGGCCGGTGCGGCGGGGGTGGCTACCGACAAGGGCGAGGTGCTCCAGTACCCGTCGATGATGTTCTACATGCAGCACGTGGACCTCGAGCGTGCCCTGCCGCATCTCTTCGAGCTGAACGATCTGCTCGAGCGCCACTTCACGACCGCCGGGCTGCCCCGCCGTTCGGGGAACCTGATCCCCACGGGCAGGCCCGGCGAGGTGCTCGTCGCGATGAGCCGGGTGGCGATCGAGGGGCGGCCGGTCGACGGCAGCGACGCTGCCGAGCTGACGCTCGGCGAGATGCTCGGCCGCGAGCAGGCCGAGCGCTGCGCCGCGTTCCTGCGCGAGCACATGCCGGGGTTCGGCGACGCCTTCATCTCGGACACGGCGCCACGTCTCGGCATCCGCGAGACCCGGCGCGTCAGAGGCCGCTACGCGCTCACCGGGGACGACGTGCTCGGGGGACGGAAGTTCGAGGACGGCATCTGCCGGGCCGCCTGGCCGATCGAGCTGCACGTGGCGAACGGGCTGACGGACTGGCGTTTTCTCGAGGACGGGCTCTGGTACACCGTGCCATACCGCTGCCTCGTGCCCGAGGGGGTGCGAAACCTCCTGGTCGTCGGCCGCTGTCTGTCGGCCACCCGCGAGGGTTTCGCGTCGGTGCGCGTGATCGGCCCCTGCATGAGCGAGGGGCAGGCCGCCGCGGCGGCAGTCGCGACCGCGAGCCCGCGGGGCGCGGCTCTGGCCGACGTGGATGTGGGTGGCGTGCGCGCCCGGCTGGCCGCGCTCGGCGTGCCGCTCTGAGCCGCGACCTTGTGTCACAGGGCGCCTCTCGATAGCGTGTTTGCGGGATGCGCCGGAGGGGAGGAGGGTTCGGACGATGAGGCTGGTCGCACCGCTGCTCACGGGTGTGGTGCTGCTCGTCGCCGGGGGGGGCGCACGCGCCGCCTACGACGAGGAGACGTTCACCCACAAATCGATCCCGGCCTACGCCATCCCCACCCCGGCGCGTGGCGCCCCGCCGGTGGACACCGTCATCGGACAAGTGCGGCCCTACCGCATCCGCAAGGGCGACACGCTGATCGACCTCGCCCGCTACTACGACCTCGGCTACAACGAGATCGCGGACGCGAACCCCGGCATCGACCCCTGGGTGCCCCCCGTCGGGGCGACCATCCTGCTGCCGACCGCCTGGGTGCTCCCGTGCTGCACCTACGACGGGATCGTCGTGAACATTCCCGAGATGCGGCTCTTCTTCTATCGCCGCAGCCCCGGGGATCCGCACACGACCATCGTGTACACCTATCCCGTGGGGCTCGGACGCGACGACTGGCGCACGCCGAGCGGGAAGTTCAGGATCCGCGGCAAGACGGTGAACCCGCAGTGGAACATCCCCGAGTCGATCCGGCAGGAGCACATCAAGGAGCGTGGCGACCCGCGGAAGTTCATCCCCGGCGGCGACCCGGAGAACCCGCTCGGCAAGTATCGGATGGAGCTCACGCTGCCGCTCTACGGCATCCACGGCACCGACATCCCGTGGGGCGTCGGCATGCAGGTGAGCCACGGCTGCGTGCGGCTCTACCCGGAGGACATCGAGCGGCTGTTCCCGCTGGTGCCGGTGGGCACGCCCGGGGAGTTCACCTATCAGCCGGTGAAGGTCGGGACGCGGGGCGGGACGGTCTACGTCGAGGTGCACCGCGACATCTATGGATACGCGCCTGCCCTCTATCGCGAGGCGAACGTCGCTCTCGAGCGGGCCGGGCTCGCCACGCGGATCGAGCGGGAGCGGCTGCTGGCGGCGCTCGAGGACTCGAGCGGCATCCCGATGCGCATCTCGCCCGAGCCGGGCGAGCCGGCCCCGGCGGTCACCGGGCCCGCCCCGGCCGCGCCGACGGAGGTCTCGCATGACGGAGCTCCGCATCCGGACCAAGTCCAAACGGGAAATGATTGACCTCACGCCGCGGGTGGCGGAGATCGTCGCCCGCGCGGGCCTGGCCGAGGGGCTCTGCTCGGTCTACACGCCGCACGCCACCGCGGCGATCGTCGTCAACGAGAACGACGACCCGAACGTCTGCGTCGACGTGCTCGACTGCCTCGACCGGCTGATCCCCGCCGGCGTCTGGCGGCACGACCGGGTGGACGCGAACGCCGCCGCGCATATCCAGTCGGCGATCCTCGGGCCGGGCGAGACCATCCCCGTGCGCGACGGAAAGCTGCTCCTCGGCACGTGGCAGGCGGTCATGCTGGTCGAGCTCGACGGGCCGCGGGAGCGGCGGGTCGTAGTGACCGTGCGGTAGATCCCGTCCGCTTACGCGGTGGCCTTGCTCAGGTCGACGGCGTCGCTCGTCGGGAGCGCGACGATCTTGCCGCGGCGGCCGCCTCTGGCGCGCCACTCTCTCAGGCCGCGCCGGACGTACTCGGCGCTGATCTCCAAGGTGTCGCAGATGTTCTCGAAGGAGAACAGCCAGGTGCGGTCCGGGGACTGGACCCAGTCGCGCGACTCGTCGAAGAGCTGGCGGCCGCGCAGGTCGCGCGCGTGGGCATACTTCTGGTAGCAGTCGACGGCATCCTCGAGGACGGCGAGCATGAGGAGGCGCTCACGCTCGAGCCCGCCCGCGCGGCGAAACGCCGCAAAGAACTGGGCGGGCAGCAGGACGTCCGGCTCGAAGAGGCCAGCCAGCCGCTCGTGTCCCGCTGAAAAACCGCGCTTGCCTTTTGCAACCATCACCGTCTCCCCTCCCCGCCAGGCGTGGCACACCACGCCGTTGCAAAAGAACGGTCCCGGGATGAGAAGCGTTTGCCGGGATTTTAGCTGCCCTTAGCCGAATACGGTCCGGAAAGCAAGCGAAAAAAACAGCCCCCCGGCCACAGGTCAGAACGGTCGCAGCACCGCCAGGGCGAGCACCGCCACCATGCCCGCCGCGATCCAACCGTGGAGCCGGAGCGCCCCGGCGCGGGTCACCGACCCGGGCGACGCGTGCTGCGCCTGCATGCGCCGGTAGAGCCGGGCGTCGGCGGCGACCAGGCCGAGCACCACGAGGAGCTTCGCGTGCAGCCAGCCCTGGCGCAGGACGGAGGGCTGGTCGAGGATCAGGAGGATCCCGCTCGCGATGACGAGCGCCGCGCCACCATGGATGAACGAGCCGAACAGGCGTCGCTCGACGGGCTCGAGCCGCTCGCCGGCGGCCGGCTCGGCGAGCAGGCGAGAGACGACGAGCAGGCCTCCCATCCACAGCACGACGCCGAGAAGGTGGAAGAAGCGGATGAGCTGGTGGCCCAAGCGGCGCCCCGCTCAGCCCGACCGCCGCAGGCGAAGCCCCGGGCTGCTCGCCTGACGCTCGGCCCGGCGGGCAAGGGGAAAGGCGAGGCCGAGCGCGACCATCGCGCAGAACGCCGCGGCGACGTACGCCGTCGGCGCACCGAGCCGCTCGAGGGCGAGCCCGCCGCCATGCGGACCAAGCGCCCGCGCACCCGCGGACAACGATTGGGACACACCGAGTACTTCGCCGTGCGTCTGGCCTGGCGCAATCTTCGAGATGAGGCTCGAGAGGGGCGGACCGGCAAGCCCTTGCCCCGTGACGACGAGACCGAGCGCCACGAGCAGCTGTGCGAGGCCGCCGGCGAATGGAATCCAGGCGAGGCCGACGGTCAGACCGGCTGCGCCGGCCAGGACGAGGGCCGGCTCGGACACCCGCCGCGCCAGGCGGCCGACGAGCCAGCCCTGCACCACGACCGCGACGAGCCCCATGTAGACGAACAGCCCGTAGATGCGCGACTCGCCGTAGCCGAAGAGCCGTTCGGCAGCGAGCGGGAAGGTGCCTTCGAGGACCGCGAAGCCGAGCGTCACCAGGAAGAAGATGCCGAACAGGACGGGCGCCCCGGGGGGCGCGGCGGCGACCCGCAACGATTCGGGTGACAGCGGGTGCTGGAACTGCCGCGGCCGGCCGCTGTCCTCGGGGAGCGACTCGGGCAGCCAGGCGGCGGCAAGGACGAAGTTCGCGAGGCAGAGCCCGGCCGCGAACAGCTCCGGCACGCGCGGGCCGAACAGCGCCAGACCGGCCCCGAGCCCGGGGCCGATGACCATGCCGAGCCCGAAGGCGGCGCCGATGAGCCCCATGCCTCGTGCCCGCTCGGTCGGCGGCGTCACGTCGGCGATGTACGCTTGCGCGACGGCGATGTTGGCGCACGCCACGCCGGCGAGCACGCGGGCCACGAACAGCATGGCGATCGACCAGGCGACGCCGAGCAGGAGGTAGCTGACGGCGGAGCCCGCGAGGCCCACGAGGATGACGATACGGCGCCCGAGGCGATCGGAAAGAGCGCCCCAGACCGGGGCGAAGAGCAGCTGCATCAAGGAGTAGATGCCGACCAATGATCCCGCGACGAAGGGCGTCGCATGCAGCCGCTCGGCGTAGGCCGGCAGCAGCGGGATCACGATCCCGAAGCCCATCAGATCGATGAAAACGGTCAGGAAGAGGACGACGAGCGGCGAGCGCTGGAAGCCGGGTGGCGACACCGCGCGAGGAAATCGCAAAGGGTCACCGCAGTCAAGCGAAGCGGCGCGGCGACGTTCAATCCTCCCCACGCTCCAGCAGCGCGGCGATACGCACGAGCTCGGCGAGGCCCCCGGCCTTCATCTTGGTCATGACCTGGCCGCGGTGAATCTCGACGGTCTTCTCGGAGACTCCGAACTCGCTCGCGATGGACCGGTTCGTCCGCCCCGCCACGACGAGCTCCATCACCTGGCGCTCCCGCGGGGTGAGCCGCGCGAAGCGCTCGCCGAGCTGCTCGCGCTGCGCCTCGGCGCTGCGCACCTGGCCGTCCACCTTGAGGGCGTAGGCGATGCTGTCGAGCAGGAGCTGGCCACTGAAGGGCTTCTCGATGAAGTCGATGGCGCCCGCCTTCATGGCCCGCACCGCCGCCGGTACGTCGCCGTATCCGGTGATCATGATCACCGGGAGCCGGATGTTGCGGCGGGCGAGCGCGCGCTGGAGATCGAACCCGCTCATCCCGGGCAGGCAGACATCGGTCACGACGCAGCCGGCACGCCCGCCGTTCTGGGTCTCCAGGAACTGCTCCGCCCTGGCATACGTTTCGACCGGGATGTTGACGGACGCGCACAGGTGGCGCAGGCATTCGCACACTCCCGGGTCGTCCTCGACGACGTAGACCTTCGGGTCGGTCACCATGGAGTCTCCCTACCGCCCTGCCGTGCGGCCGCGGGCGGGACGCTGCTCGGTCTCGGCCGCATGCTCGGCCCCAGGCCGCGCGTCGCGACGGACATTCACCCGGACACCCCGATTCCCGAGCCAGGCAAACTGCTCCTGCACGCGAGCGACGTCCGCGGCGGTCGCGTCAGCCGCCACCGTCAGCTCGAGCCCTGCGCCGCGCCCGGCCCGCAGCGCGTCCTCGCCGATCGTCTCGCCGATGTACGGCGTGAGCAAGGCCGTGCGATGCAGTATGGTGCCCGGCTTGCCGCTGGGAGGCACGACTCGGGTCCGGACACTCGTTGGCGGCGCGATGCGTCCGACTCCCCTGGCCGCGTGGGCCTTGGTGCCGTCGCCGCACCAGATCATCGTCTGAGCCAGTCGACCAGCCATACGGTCCCCCAGCCGGCAACGAGCCCGATCGAGATTCCCGCAATGATCGACACCGCGAAGGGGTCGAGCACCGTCATCGTATTTCCCCCAACAAGTACGCGTCCTCATCGCTGCAGCGCGTTCTCATTGCCGGGAGACACAGCAAGATCCTTGCCGACCCCCCTCCCTCTCGACGGATGCCGCACATCGCGCCAGCGCGGCGCGACGCCCTGCAATCCGCTGCAGCCGGTCGCCCGGGATCCAGAACAAAGCTGCAGCGCCCGGGCTCAGAGCCCGTAGCCGCTTGAGCTCGCACCAGCGCGTGCGCCTGCTGGATGCCGAGCAGTCGGGCTGCCTGCGTCTCGTTGTCGTTGGCAGCGCTCGGGGCGCGCAGGCTGAGCGTCCGCGCGCGCCGCCGGTCCCGAGATTGAACCGGGCTTCGTCCGCCCGATCGAAGGCGGCCGGCTGGGAAACCTTATCTCGCCGCCCGCGCAGCAGAGGCGGATGGACGTGTCAGCGGCGCCTCATGGCGTCCGCCCCGTCTTCCCGCTGTGCTTTGCGGTTCGGGTCGCGCTGCAACTCCAGCTTGAGCGTGTTCAGTTCCGTCGTGAGCGCGCGCACGCGCTCCAAGAGGTACCTCTCGAGCGGGGTCAGACTCGTCTCGCGATTCATGCTCAATCCTCCGCACGCTCGAGCACCGCGGCCATACGGACGAGCTCGGCGAGGCCCGCGGCCTTCATCTTGGTCATGACCTGGCCGCGGTGAATCTCGACCGTCTTCTCGGAGACTCCGAACTCGCTCGCGATGGACCGGTTCGTCCGCCCCGCCACGACGAGCTCCATCACCTGGCGCTCCCGCGGGGTGAGCCGCGCGAAGCGCTCGCCGAGCTGCTCGCGCTGCGCCTCGGCGCTGCGCACCTGGCCGTCCACCTTGAGGGCGTAAGCGATGCTGTCGAGCAGGAGCTGGCCGCTGAAGGGCTTCTCGATGAAGTCGATGGCGCCCGCCTTCATGGCCCGCACCGCCGCCGGTACGTCGCCGTATCCGGTGATCATGATCACCGGGAGCCGGATGTTGCGGCGGGCGAGCGCGCGCTGGAGATCGAACCCGCTCATCCCGGGCAGGCAGACATCGGTCACGACGCAGCCGGCACGCCCGCCGTTCTGGGTCTCCAGGAACTGCTCCGCCCTGGCATACGTTTCGACCGGGATGTTGACGGAGCCGAGCAGGTGCCGCAGGCAGTCGCACACCCCCGGGTCGTCCTCGACGACGTAGACTTTCGGGTCGGTCACCATGGCTCTCCCTACCGCCCTGCCGTGCCGCGGCGGGCTGGACGCTGCCCCAGGGTCTCCCCCGCGCGCTCGGCCCTGGGCCGATCGTCGCGACGGACGTTCACCCGGACACCCCGATTCCCGAGCCAGGCAAACTGCCCCTGCACGCGGGCGACGTCGGCGGCGGTGGCGTCGGCCGCCACCGTGAGGTCGAGCCCTGCACCGCGCCCGGCCCGCAGCGCGTCCTCGGCGATCGTCTCGGCGGTGTAGGGCGTGAGCAAGGCGCTGCGATGCAGTATGGTGCCCGGCTTGCCGCTGGGAGGCACGACGCGGGTCCGGACATGCGTCGGCTGCTCCTCGCTTCCCGTTTCGGGCGCGCGACCCGCGCTCGCCAGCGGGACGGCGGGGTGTACGATGGGTGCAACTCCCCTCGCCGCCATCGCCTTCGTCATCTTCATGGGTCTCCTCGTTTTCCTTCCGTCCAATGCTGGAACTCGCGACTGGTGTGCGCCGCGGTGCCGATGGACTAGGGAGCCGCGGTCGCGCTGGGTCAAATGCCCCAGATCAGTCTCTGAGCCAGTCGAGCAGGCAGACGGTCCCCCAGCCGGCGACGAGTCCGATCGAGACTCCCGTAATGAGCGAGACTGCAAAGGGATCGAGCACGGCCATCATGGTTCCTCCAAGTGGGTCCTCGTCTGCGCACCGACTTCTCATTGCCGAGAGGCACAGCAAGGTCCCTGCCAGCCCGCGCCTCTTCGAGGGACGCGGCGCACCATCATCGCGCGCGGCGACGCCCTGCAATGCGGTGCAGCGGGTTTCCCCGCAACCCCTGAAGAAAGCTGCAGCGCCCGGGCTCGGAGCCCGTAGCGCTCGAGCTTGTACCAGCGCGTGCGCTCGCTGACGCCGAGCAGCCGGGCCGCTTGTTGTCGTCGGCGGCGCTCAGGGCGCGCAGGATGAGCTTGGAGCAGGCGGAAGAAGCCCGGCTCGATCTCCGGACCGGTGGCGAGGACGGCGGCACGCTCCATCAGGTTCTGGAGCTCGCGCAGGTTCCCGGGCCAGGAATACTGCTCGAGCAGCTGGCAGGTCCCCGGCGCGAGGGCGGCGCGGGCCTCGGATCCCGGACGCGCGGGAGGCCGGAGGGCTCTCGCCCTCCGGCCTCCCGTCTCGGCTAGGCCCTCGATTTCCTCCTCGTACGACTCACGCGTGGCAGAACCCGGCCACTTCCCTATGGCCCCACCGTCAGCATTACGGCAGGATGGGCCAGGCTTCCCTCGCGGGAGTTGTAGATCACGCTGTCGGTGCTGGTGGTGTCGATCGCGAAGCAGTAGACGCCGTCGCCCGGGATCGCCGGGGTCGCGTCGAAGTCGGCGAT
>VBKF01000052.1:0-3779 GCA_005888095.1 Deltaproteobacteria bacterium
AACGTGCCGGCGTCGGATCCATCGCTTCGCCAGAGGGCACCCGAGCTGGAGGCGTAGAGGAGGGCTCCCCCGACTTCGATGGTCTTCCCGCGGGGAAAGAAGTCGGCCGCGTATACGCCATCGGCGCCGCTCTCGACATCGACGGGCTGAAGGTCCGTCTCCGCAGAATGCGTCAGATCGAACCGCCATAGGCCCGTCACCATGTAGTCGTCCGCGACCACGCCGCACAGGCCGTGAGAGGCGGTCATGAGTCGGCGCGTTCCCGCCACGGTGCCGTCGGTCGCGTAGATGCTGGGCGAATACACGCCAGCAGGGGCGACGGTGGTGCCATTGAGAGTCACGACGTAGGGCGGAAGGCCGATCGGGACGTTGAACGTGCCGGCCGGTGTTCCATCGCTGCGATAGCTGGAATGGAAATTTTCATCCCAGGAACTATAGTAGAGGAGGCCTCGCGACATGCCGAGGAGCGTGATCAACGAGTCAAACAGCCCTTGGCTAATGGATTGGGTGTGTCCTTTCACGAGCGACGTGCCTGCGGCGGTTCCGTCACTAACCCACAGGTTTGATCCGTTCACGGTGTAGTCAGGATTGAACGAGTTCGCGACGAAATACGCCCTCCCGTCGGTTGTGGTTTTGAGCTGGATGGGGTCGACAAAGAAACCGGGACTGATTTCCGGTCCCGCGACGTAGGCCGTCCCGCCGACCGTGCCGTCCGTCTTCCAGAGTCTCGTGCCGGATGCAAACTCACGGGCGAGAAAGAACGCCGACCCGTCATCTCGGCCGGAGAAGACCAGGTTGTACGCGTCCCCGCCTCCGGGGTCGATTTCCGCCAAGCGGAAGGTGCCCTCGGACGTACCGTCACTCCGCCAGGGCTGTCGGCGGGTCGCGTCCCTGCCGCTGAAGTATACGAGGTTCCCTGCCGCGGCCAACGAGAACTGCCGGATCTCGGTCACGGTCGGCGGCGTGACGACGAAGGTGCCCGGGGCCGTCCCGTCCGTTCGCCAGAGCTTCGGTCCGGTGCCGTCGTCCGCCGAGAAGAAGAGGAGACTTCCCGCCGCCTTCAGCTCGGGCTCTGATCCGTCGGGTCCCGGCAGGATGTCAGCGAAGAGCTCGGTTCCCGCTTCGGTGCCGTTTGTCCGCCACAGCTCGTTGCCGTGGACGCCGTCGTCCGCGACGAACCAGACCGTTCCGCCGACGACCTGGAACTTGTGCGGGTACGACCGCTCCAGCGGATTGATGTCCTTGATCATCACCGTACCGGCCTCGGTCCCATCGGTCTTCCAGAGCTCGTATGCCCCGAAGACGATCTCCGAGCCGAAGGGGGCCGCTCCGCCAAAGGTCTCCACCCTGGGCCGCGTCGGGATGTCCTTGACGAGCCTCGCAGGTGCCTGGGCCGCGGCCGGCAGCGCACCGCAGAGCACAACGAGGGTCCCCATGGCGGCAGTCCGGCGAAATCTCCTCAGCTCCATCGTGGCCTCCTCGTTGTCGGGCGAACCGTGTCTGACCGCAGACAATCAAGCTCGATGCGGGAGGCCGAGTCCGCGACGGCGAGGGAGGTATTGATGCGGGTCGGTGGCCCTCCCAGACATGGCGCGAGGCTGCGTGCGATCTTGAGCGTGGCCGCTGCGCGGCTCATCGCGATTCGTTTTCGCTGAGCGCCTGCGTGATGAATGCCCAGAGCTGATCCAGCGACTCGAAGCGCGCGGCGTGGCCGGAGGCCATGTGCTCGACCCGTCCCGTCCAGTGGCTCTGCTGCTCCGCCCGCGCTTCCGGACGGAAGTGCACGACGAAGGCCCGGCGGGGGGACAGCGAGGATGGCTCCTCGGGGTTCCGACTCATCGCGCTGCGACGCTAGTCCGATACGGGGCAGATGCTAGCCTCGGTCGGTAGAATTTGGGTCGAAGTTCGGTGGAATTTTACTTCGGGCGGCACCGCGCTGCCTCGGCAGCAGCAATGCCGCTTTCATCGGGCCGATCACGGCAACCGCCCAGTCCAGCCCGGCGCGGGGCTGCGAATTCCGTGTGTTCCCTTGGTCGTGGGCCGATGTCGTGCGACCAGGCCGCAGCGTTCGAGCGCTGCGAGTGGCGAGTGCCGAACCGAATCGACCGCGCTTCTCAGGCAGAGTTGCGCGGCAGATGCTGGCCGACGTCTACGGCTCGTTCAGCGAAGGGTTCGAAACCGCAGACCTGCGAGAGGCCAGGTCCCTGTTGGAGGATATCGGATAGCTATCAACACCAACGTCGGCCGCGTGGGCGCCATCGTCATCGACATGTAGTCTCTTGTCGACGCCTTTCTCTGTCGCCGATCCCTCAGGCGTACGACCAGTCCGTCGTACGCGATGGTCCGGTAGTCGCCCTCGCGACGGATCAGCCCATCCGATCCCCCATGGTTCCGTCGGAAAGCGTGCAACGGCATGGCAGCCATCCTTGAGGCGCTACAACCGGTCTAGCGACGCTACCGGGCGCCGACTGGCCATCCGCTCGTAGGGCGATGGCACCCTACGGGCAGCCGCGACGCCGGATCTGACCTCCACCCGCCGCTGCAGATGGGGTCGAGCTCGACACGCCGGGCCTTTCGCATTGTAGATCGGGAGGCGCTCGGCCTGTGCCATCCGCGGCCAGGGCTTGGGGGGCTCCGCTCTGGACCCCCGAATCAAAGAATCAAATGACCCGGACTGCTAAATGATCGATCAGGAGCCGCCCGGCCGTGCGAACAAAGACTCGGGGGCGGCCCGCGACGGGGGGATGAATACGGCTCCGCACTGCCTGCCAACGAGGCGCCGATCGCTCACAAGCCACCGCGGCCATGAACCAATGAACTGGTAGCAAAACGGTAAGGCCACCCCGGGAGGACGGCGAGCACCGCGACGGAGGACTGCGGGGACAGTCCTCCGTCGCAGGCGCGAACACGCGAAGGTCAGTCGCCGTAGTGCTTCGTCACGAGCCGCCCCGCACCGCGCGGACGAAGCCGTTGTTGCCCTTGTAATCGATGAACACCTGCCCATCGTCGAAGTCCACGACCCACGCGTCATACGGGGTGCTGAAGGTAAAGTTAGTAGTGGACGACCGGTATTCGCCCGCCGCAGTCGGCCCGAACACCGGATCGATGCACGGGCTCGTCCCGCACGGGAAGGGTGCCAGCAGGATCGTTCGCAGCTCCGCGATGGTTGGGAGCCGCCAGTCGCAGTGGTTGGCAAATCCTCCTGTCTGTGTGCTCCCGTTCGAGCTGACGCAGTCTCCCACCCCGGTCGTGCCGCCGTCCAGCGTCGCGAGGAAGCTCGTGAAGACCGTGCCGTCCGGAGCGGTCGACGGAAATGGACCGCTCCACGTGTAAGTGTCGCCCACGCAATGCAGGCAGCCGCTCCCGGCGACCTTCTGCTCCCAGATGAGCCCGGTCTGATGATCCGTGACCGTCCCGTCGCCATTGTCGACGAAACGCAGCGTCGTGGTCGTGGTGCTGCTGGTCGTGGTGATCGTCGTGGTGGGCGGTCCCTGCACGGGCGCGCACAAGAGCTTCGCCGCGCCCGGCGTCACGGTGCGGCTGCCGAACTGGTCGGCGCCGGGGAGCGGGGGCAAGACCGCTTTCGGGCACTTCACCTTGTAGCAGAAGAAGCTGTTCGGCGTGCCGGTCCCGCCGCCTCCTGGAGGCGGCGGCTGGACATTGGTCTTGGTCGACGGCACGCACGCGAGCTTAGCCGGCATCTTGATGACGCAGCCGGGCCCCGGCGCGAGCCCGTTCAGATCAGCGGTATAAGTCGTCTTTGCCTGCGGGTCCTTGAT
>VBKF01000052.1:3819-8911 GCA_005888095.1 Deltaproteobacteria bacterium
GATGTTGTAGCACTTCAGATGGTCGGCATTCTGTGCCCAGCCGGACGCTGCCCACGTCAGGCAGAGTGCCGCGAGTCCCAACGTATCGAGAATCAGCTTCATAGCGTGTCCCCCCTCGGTGGGCGCTCCCACGTTCGCCCGCTTTGCGTCAAGCAAAAAGGTCGTCGACCGACGCCCCCCCACCCTGCACCCGGCGGCACAGGTCCGCCGTTCCTCTGCGGAGCCCCGTTCCTGTGCGTCTGGCACCGTCCGCCACGAGCATCATCAGCTCCACGACCGGGAACGCCCGCCCCGGATGGGCGGAGCAGCTGATCGAGATAGTGGAGGCCTTTGGCATTCTTGAGGCGCACGACGCTCCCTCCGTACGCGACGGTCCAGTAGTCGCCTTCGCGCCGAAACAGTCCGCCTGGCCTACCCCGGCTCGCCGGTGACGATGCGTGCATCCAGTGGCTCTGCCGCTCCGCCCGCGCTTCCGGGCGGAAGTGGACCACGAAGGCGCAGCGGGGGGACAGCGAGGATGGCTCCTCGGGGTTCCGACTCATCGCGCTGCGACAGTAGTCCGATACGGGGGAGTTGCTAGCCTTGGTCGGTAGAATTTGGGTCGACGTTCGGTGGAATTTTCACTTCGCGCGCGCCGCGCTGCCTCGGCGGCAGCAATGCCGCTTTCATCGGGCCGATCACGGCAACCGCCCGTTCCAGTCCGGCGCGGGCTGCGAGCTCCGGGTGTTCTCTTGGTCGGCCGATGTCGTGCGGTTAGCGACCCGGCCGCAGGGTTCGAGCGCTGCGACTGGTGAGTGCCGAACCGTCGATGACGATGGCGCCCACGCGGCCGACGTTGGCGTTGATAGCTATCCGATATCCTCCAACAGGGACCTGGCCTCTCGCAGGTCTGCGGTTTCGAACCCCTCGCTGAACGAGCCGTAGATGTCGGCCAGCATCTGCCGCGCGCGTTTCTTCTCTCCCCGCCGCTGCCACAGCCGGCTCAAACTCACCACCGCTCGCAGCTCCAGCGACTTCGCGCCCTGGTGGTGAGCCGTCTCCATGGCCTGACGGAAGCACTCCTCCACTTCGTTTCGAAGCCCCGGTCCCAGCTTCCGAGCATTCGACTCCAGCGTCAGCTCGCCTCTGAGCCGATGCAGCTCCGGCTCCCACCAGCGCTCGCCGGTCTGGTGCGCGGCTGCGAGCGCCTCGGCAAGCAAGGTGCGCCCCTCCTTGGCCTGCCCGAGCTTGCCATATGCCTCGGCCAGCAGGGCGAGGTAGTACGGCCGCATGATCTCTGCGCCCGTGGCCAGCCACGTGGTGAGACCCCGGCGCATGAGCGCGGTTCCTTCCTCTCCTCGTCCCTGGACGGCGAGCGCCCAGCCGCGCAGGAAGGTGGCCTGCGCCAGGAAGAGCGCAAACCCCGGCGCCTTCGACTGGGCGAGCGCGGCCTCTGCCTGCTGCTGAACCAGCCCTTCTTCCCGGCGGAAGTGATGGAGGATGGCGGCACCGCTCCCGGCATATGCGAGAGTGAAGGGGTGCGAGCGCTCTTGGGCGATGGCCCGCATCTCCTGGCTCGCCTGCAAGGCCTGGTCGGGATGACCGAGCAGCCACAGGACCAAGGCCGCGTGGAACCGGCCAGCCACACCGGGGTCCTGCACGATAGGCAACGTCGGGCTTGGGCGTTGCTGACGGTCATGGAGGGCGATCGCCCGCGCCAGGTGCGCCTGCGCAGTGTCCAGCTCTCCTAGAAAGAACGAGCGCTCCCCCAGCGCCAGGTTCGCCTCGAGGAGGAGCTCGGCGTCCGCAGCGCCTTCGGCCAAGCGCAGGCAATGCTCTCCCAGCTCGCCTGCCGGCTGGAGCTGTGCCCGTGCCAGACAGAACCGTTGCAGTCCCCGCAGCATCGGAAAGAGCTGCGGTGTGTCCCCTACTTGGCGGCACAGCTCGCGCGCCCGGGTGTACGCGCGCCCGACCTCGGGAGCGGCATACCCCTCGGTGGCCATGAGCGCCGGGCCCAGGGTGGTCTGCAGCACGAGCTCTTGCGGGGCACGCTCGGGAGTGTCCGGCAGGGTGTCGAGCAACTCCAGTCCCTTCGTGAGGTACGCGGTCGCCTCCCGATGGGCAGACCTTCGCAAGGCGTTCTCCGCCGCGTGCCGGTGATACCGCACCGCCCGGAGGTAGTCCTGTCCCCGCTCGAAGTGCACGGCCAGTTCTGCCGCGATCTCTCCGGCGCGCTCTCCGTACGTGACCTCCTGGTACTCCCCGATTCGGCGGTGGAGGCGCATGCGCCGAGCTGCCGCCAGCCGATCGTAGAGCACCTGCTGGTAGAGGGTGTGTGAGAATGCGTAGCGCCCGGCCACCGTCCCATCGGGCAATCCCCCCATCCCGATCGAGCCCAGGAACTGCCCGCGACGCGCCAACTCCTCGCACTGCTGCTCGACGCGTTCGATCTTCCTCTCCAGCACCGCCGCCACCGTAGCGGCAGAGAACTCTCCTCCGGCCACGCTCGCCGCGTCCAGCACGTCCCGCTCCTCTTTAGTGAGCTGGTCGATCTGCATCGCGATCAGTTGCCGCAAGCTCTCAGGCACTGCGACCGCGACTTCCTCGATCCGTGCCTTCAGCCGGCACTCGCCGGCCACTTCAGCGATCAATTGCTGGGCGACCAGGTACTGCACCACATTGACCATGAACAGCGGGTTGCCGTCCGTCCTCCGGTGAACGGTCTGCGCCAGCTCCGCAGGGAGCCGATGCCGCGGAAACCTGGCCGCCAGGTACCGGGATATCTCCGCCACGGTCAGAAACCCGAGCGGCAGCTCCTCACACTGCCCATGCGCCTGGAGTTCGTGCTTGACTGCTTTCAGGGGATGCCCGCTCACAATCACGTCCGCCGGCCGATACGTCCCGATCAGCAACAGTCGGGCCGGCTCCCGCCGCTGCGCGAGCGAGGAGATCAGGTCCAGCGTGGAGTAGTCGCTCCACTGCAAGTCTTCGAGCACCAGCACCAGTGGCGCCTCGGCCGTCAGTGCTTCCACCGCCTCGGCCATCTCCCGCAGCATCCGCTCCCGGGTCGCTCCCTTGACCTTTCGCTGCAATGCCTCGAGGTCGGTATCGCCGAGCAGCGCCGGCATCTGCACCAGCCATCGCGGGGCATGCTGGCCGAGGAGTGTGATGACGCGCTCGCCGCCGGTTTCCCGGCACAGCCGTCCCAGCGCCTCGAGGACCGGCAGGTAAGCCTCACCGGCCCCGTACTGCTCGCTACACCACCCACGCGCTATCCACGGCGCCCCCGTCTCGGCGACCTGCTGGAGGAAGGCATCCACCACCGTCGTCTTCCCGATTCCCGGCTCGCCCGTCACGAACACGACCTGGCGCTCGCCGCCGAGCGCCTTCTCCTGCCAGCGCTGCAGCTGGCCGAGTTCTGCCTCGCGCCCCACCAAGAGAACACCCGGAGTCCGCAGTCCCGGATCGGGCCGGGCGGCCGCCGCGACGGGCGCGATGAAGCGGTACCCCCGCCGCCCCATCGACTCGATGAAGCGCGGCGCCGCGCGATCATCGCCCAGTATCCGGCGCAGCTCGCGAATGCATCCCTTCGGCAAAGCCTCGCTCCCGGAGGTACTCGGCCAGACCGCCCGGATCAGTTCCTCCTTGGTCACTAATCGGCCTGGATGCTCCACAAGGTAGCGGAGTACGGTGAAGGTCTTGGGCCTGAGCGGGATCGCCTCCGATCCTCGCCACAGCCGCTCGTTCAGCAGGTCGAGACGGAAAGGCGGGAAGACAACTTGCTGCGCGATCTTCAGGGCAGCCTCGTCAAGGAGGTCAGCGACGCGAACATGCTACGTCTCCCAGGGCGTGGGCCGGTCCGGCGTGTAGGCGCACCGGCTCCCCGTGTGCACCGCGTTGGCGAAGTGAAGCCCGAGCCGCTCGTGCGCCGCGCCGATCCGGACCACCGCCTGGCGAATGCGATTGGTGACGGCCTTTCGTGCCCGCTCGGCCGCGTCGCCACCGCCAGGGTCGACGCTCGGCGCCCGTCGGCCGGGTGTACGTCGGGCACGGTCCGCGACGAGCATCTTCAGCTCCACGACCTCGAACGCCCGCCCCGGATGGCGGAGCAGCTGACCGAGATAGTGGAGGCCTTTGGCATCCTTGAGGCGCACGACCCTGCCTTCGTACGCGATGGTCCAGTAGTCGCCTTCGCGCCGAAACAATCCGGCTCGCCTGCGCCGGCTTGCCGGTGACGAAGAGTCCCCCCTCATGTGCGCCGTTCAGGAGGCGCTACACCGGGTGTAGCGACGCTACAGTGCCTGGCGGTCCCCCCTCCGCCCAGGTCCAGACATGCGATTGCGGGCCGCGAAGGCCGGTTACCCAGCGAGCTGCTGCCTCTAGTGCGGCTCCCGACCTGTCAGCGGCACGCTCCCAGCACGTACGCGCCGCCGGCCGTCCCGTTCACGATGCGAGCGGTCGGCGCCGGCCACCGGTCAGAAACGCCAGCCGACCGGCTGCTCGGGCCGGTAGGCACACGCGAACCCCGTTTTGAGCGCGTTCGCGAGATGCCTCCCGAGCTCCGGGTGCGCGGCGCGTATCTTCCCGACCGCGCGGTGGATCTGATTCGTGACCGCTTTTCGCATCCGCTCGACGGGATCGCCGGCCTTCCGAGCGCGGCCACCGAGCCCGTACGCGGCCGCAACCTCGCGCGTGATCAGCTCGATCTCGTGCCGTCTTCGGTCAGCGCGTCCAATGTCGGCCGCCGCCGTCGCCTCCTCCAGCTCCTCGCGCAGCTCCGTGAGGCGCCGCTTGTACTCCGCGGTCGCGCGACGATCGAGCACCGCACCGAGATCGCTTTCCACGGGTCGCCGGCGCCCCCCGGCGCCGTTACCGGGCTCGCCAGCGGGCGCGACGAGGTCGGCGACGTGGATGTCCCGTCCGGAATGCGCGAGCAGGTGGCCGATGTACTGCAGACCTTTGGTGTCCCGAAGACGAATGCCGGTGTCGGCGTACGCAATTGTCCAGTACTCACCCTCGCGGCGGAACACGCTGCTTGCACGGTCACCTACCTCGTGGAACCCCGACGCTCCATCCTGCAGTGCTCGCACCCGCTCGATCAGGAGCAAAATAT
>VBKF01000053.1 GCA_005888095.1 Deltaproteobacteria bacterium
GTCGTGATGCCACTGACGCCGCCGAGGTCGTTGAAGGCCTGCCAGGGCGGCGTCACCTGGAACGGGCGCAGGGCGGCGAAGAAGCGCACCTGCCGCGGCGCGGTATCCAGGTTCTCGAGCCGGTACCGGATGTACAGGACGGCCTTCCCGACCTCGCCGGTCGCGAAGGCGGTGGCCTTGAGCGCGATGCCATCCTTTCGCCACACGGACGATGGGATGGGAAGGAATTCCTCCTCCAGCTCCTGCGTGGGGGAGCCGTCGGCCCAGGTGACGAGCTCGTCGCCGACGTACAGAAAGGGCTCGATCGAGAACGTGCCTCTGTCGACCTCGAGCATGCCATCTTCGTTCAGGAGCGCCTGCGTCACGCCCCCGAGGGCGCTGCCCACCGGGGTCCAGTAGGTCTGCTCTCCGCAGAGGTATCGGGGGAAGAGTCCCCTGGGCTCGTTCGCGGCGATATTCTGGAAGAACGCATTGAGCGAGCGGGAGAACTCGTACGGCCTGACGTCGATCTCGGCGATGCCGATTCCCTTGCCGTCGACGCCGCGGTGCAGGCGAAGCCGGAGCCGTCGCGACATGCCGTGGGGCACGTAGACGTAGCTGCGTGCCGCGTCGGGGCGCCTGGCCGAGTAGACCGTCGTCCATGCCGCGCCGTCGTCGGAGCTCTCGAGGTCGAACGGCCGCGCTGTCGTCGTCGCGTCCCAGCGGATGATCAGCCCTCCATATTCGCGCGCCTCCCCGAAGTCGATCAGGAACCATTGCGGCTCGTCGGAGGGCTCACTCTGCCAGCTCGTCTCCACGCGACGATCGACGGCGCACCGGGGCTCGTGCCCCGGCAGCGCGCTCGACGCCTGGACGGCCGGCGTCGCGCGAAAGCTCTGATCCTCGAGGCACAGGTCGGCGATCCAGAGCGTGCCCTTCCCGCCTGGAGGCGCCGCAATCGCGAGCTCGATCGCGCCGACCTGGCGCATCGGGCCGCTGCCGGCAGGTCCCCATGCGAAATCGATTTGGCTGCTCCTGATCCGCAGCGACCGCCACTCCGCGGGGAATTCGAATGCGTCCTCTTGGTACCGCCAGACGTTGTAACCGCCCGGGTCGACGAGCTTGAACTCGAACTTGTTGGCGGGCGCCACCCCGCGGACGTCGAAGGTGAAGGCGTAAGCGTCCGGCAGCGGGAACGAGAAGCGCTTGCGCGCGACGACGAAGCCGCCGCCGCCTTTGAAATCGAAGTCGAGCCGCATGGCGCCGCCTCGGGGCCCTCGATCCCGCGAGATGTCGAGCCGCGCCTGTCCCGACGCCACCGGGGTCCAGCCGGAGACGTCGGCAAAGTCGTCGAGGGTCTCGCCCTTCAGAGACGGAGCCTCAGACGTACCGCGGGATCGGGCCGCTGTGCGGGGTCATGTCACCGGTGAGGTCGAGCGTCGCCTCGTCGACGTAGCACCATCCCCAACCTTCGGGCGGGTCGTAGCCTTCGATGATCGGATGGCCGGTCGCGTCGGCGCATTCGTCAGCCATTGGTCCTCCCGATGTTGCCGATGACGGCGGCGTCGGCGAGAAACGCGTGCAGCGTCGCGACCACCTGCGCCCCTTCGCCGACGGCGGCGGCGACACGCTTCACCGATCCGGCGCGCACGTCACCGATCGCGAAGACGCCCTGGCGGCTCGTCTCGAGCGGCCGGCGCCCGTTCCCGAGGTCTGCGCCCGTGCGCACGAAGCCCTTGTCGTCGAGCGCCACGTCGGACTGCGACAACCACGCGGTGTTCGGGTCGGCGCCGATGAAGAGGAACAGGTGGCGGATCGGGCGCCGTGTCTCCTCGCCCGACGGCAGATGCCGCCAGCGGACGGCTTCGAGCATGCCGCCCTGTCCTTCGAGGGCGGCGACTTCCGTCTGCGCCAGCACCTGGACGTTGGGCAGCGCGGCGATGCGGTCGACGAGATAGCGCGACATGCTCGCCTCGAGGCTCCGTCCGCGCACGAGAAGCCAGACCTTGGTCACCTGGCTCGCGAGATAGACGACCGCCTGGCCCGCCGAGTTGCCGGCGCCGACCAGCACCACCTCCTGCCCGGCGCAGAGCTTCCCTTCGAGCGGCGAGGCCCAGTAGTGGATGGACGAGGCTTCGAACTCGGCGAGATTGGGAGCATCGAGGCGGCGGTATCGAGCGCCGCTCGCGATCACGACGGCGCGGGTGCTGACGCGCTCGTCGCTGGCGAGCCCCAGCTCGAACCGCGCGTCCTCGCCCGCCGGCAGGCATCGCAAACGCATCACTTCGTCGGGTATCGCCATCTCGGCGCCGAACTTCTCCGCCTGGTTGTACGCGCGCGCCATGAGCGCCATACCGGAAATTCCGGTGGGGAAGCCCATGTAGTTCTCGATCCGGGCCGACGCGCCGGCCTGGCCGCCGAAGGCGCGGCAATCGAGCACGATCACCGAGAGCCCTTCGGACGCCGCGTATACCGCCGCTGCGAGGCCGGCCGGTCCGGCGCCGATGATCGCCGCGTCGTAGACCTTGCTCGGATCGATGGGTCGCACGAGGCCGATGCAGCGCGCGAGCTCGACCTCGCTCGGATTGCGAAGCATCTGCCCGTTGGGGCAGAGCACGATCGGCAGCTCCGACGGCGCGACGCTGAAGCGCTCGAGCAGGGTCTTCGCGCAGGAATCGCTGTCGGGGTCGAGCGTGTGGTGCGGATGCCCGTTGCGCGTGAGGAATCCTGCCAGCCGAAGCACGTTGCCGTCGCCGGCGTGGCCGATGATCAGCGGGCCCGCGACGCCGCTCTGGAGGAGACCGACGCGGCGCAGGATGAGCGCGCGCATGATGCGTTCGCCCAGCTCGGCTTCCGCGACCAGAACGTCGCGCAGCCTGCGCGGCGGAATGACGAGCGCCTCGACCGGCTTCACGGCATGCGCGTCCACCAGCGACGGGCGACCGGACAGCTGGCTGAGCTCGCCAATGAACGCGCCCGGACCGTGCGTGATGATCGCCTCGTCGCGCCCGAGCGCGTTGTGCTGCGTGATCGCGACCTCGCCGGTCAGGACGACGAACATGCCGGCACTGATTTCGCCGGTCGCGACGAGCCGCTCGCGCGCGCCGTAGGCGCGCCGCTCGCCGAAGCGCCGCAGGCGGTCGACGTCCGCGGGCTCCAGGGTGGGGAACATCTGCTCGTAGCGGGTCTCGATGACCGGGCGCGCAGGTGCCGCCATGGGGTCCCCGGACGATACGCCTCTTTTGCCTTGAGGCAACCCTTCCCTCGGCGGCACCGGGAAAGAATCGGGCGTCGGGGACCTGCGATACGAAGCGCCCGATGCTGCCGAATGATCGGCACGGTGACGAGGCTTCGGCACGCAGCTCTCGGCTTCGCTCCGGAATTGCCTGGCCCCGCACCGGCGGCTGCGGGCGGCACGGCAGTTGCGAGGTCAACGAACAAAGGAGGGTGACATGCTCGGGACCAACATCGGCAGCTGGGGCAAAGCCATCGCGGCCATGATGCTGGCGGTGGCCGTAACGTCCGGGATCGCATCGGCATCAGAGGACGGCCGGGTAGCCGCCGCACGGAAGCTCATCATGCGGGATGACGAGCTGATCAGTCCCTCCGCACTGACGATGAGTCACGACGACGTGCTCGAGTTGGACAACGAGTCCAGCCGGCTCATGAAGCTCATCTTCGTGGAGCCGCAGGATCAGACCGACAAGATCCGCTGCTTCCCGATCGATCACACGATCGCACGGCCGTACGAAGCGCCCGGGCTGCTCTTCGACTGGGGCCCGGGGCGGCGGCTGACGGCCACCATGCCCCCGGGGAAGTTCGCGAGCGCATGCTCGCTCGCTCCCGGGCAGTATACGTTCGTCGCGAAGCGAGTCAGCCGCGATCCGCGCGGTGCGGAGGACTCGCTCGGGACCAAGGGCACGATCACGGTTCAGTAGGCAGGCGACGGCAGAGGCGCTCGGCGACGTGGAGGCTCGGCTCGGCGCTCATCGGCGATCCAATGCCGTGGTTCCATGGCCGTGCACGTGTGCGCTAGGGTCGCGGCCGGAGGAGGACAGACGAAGAAGGCCGACGATGCCGCCGAGCGCCGCTGGCGGGACTCGACTTCGGCGATGATATCAGAAGGCAACAAGCGCCGCTCGGCCGCAGGACACTGAGCTACTATGAGCACGGGTCGTGCACAGTCGCCGGGTCGCCGTCCGAGTGCCGTCCCCTCCTGCCATCCCCGCCCCGCTGCGCCCGTCCATCCCGCCGACTCGACCCGAGGCGCTGCCATGCCGCCTACCTGGGCCGCGGACTTGCCCGCGCTGAGTGGTTTATGCTCACGCATGAGGCACATGTTCAGGATGCAGAGGACGAGTGCCTCCCCCACGCCGGGCGCGGTCCGGGGTGGGAGGCGGGCTTGTGCGGAGGCGGAGGGTAACGCCGAGGCGATGCGGGCGGCGCGTGGAGGTCTCGCCTACGCCAGGACGATCACGCCGCTCGGTGCGACGCCGGCCCGGCCGGCAGACGCGGCACGCCGAGGGCTATGGATTCATCCGGAACGGCCGGCTACATAGGCAGCCACTCTGGGCATGCTCTCGGGGGCCAAATCTGGAGGATGGGAGATGCGCTGGTGAGCGAGGCGCGCGCCGATCACCGCGCGTGCGCGCCGGGCAATCTCCACCGGATGCTGCTCGACGTGTCGCACGCCACCGCCTCGCACCGGGATCTGCAGAGCCTCCTCGGTGATCTGGCCGGGCTTCTCCGCAGGGTCGCCCGCTTCGACCGGCTCGCGATCGTGCTCCATGATCCGGAACGGGACCTCATGCGCCTTCACACCATTGTCTCACTCGAGCCGACCTTCACTACCGACATCGAACTGCCCGTGCCCGAGTCCCCCGCCGGCCTCGTGTGGCAGACGCAACGGCCCCTCGTCGTGCCGCGCATCGACGGTGAGAAGCGCTTCCCTGAGGTCAGACGGATCCTGCGGGCCGAGGGGATGCGATCCTTCTGCGTGCTCCCTCTCACGACGCCGCTCCGCCGTCTCGGCGGGCTCAGCTTCGCGAGCCAGGACGAAGATGCCTTCTCCGACGCGGACGTCGAGGTCCTGCAGGAGCTCACCAGCCAGGTGGCACTGGCCGTCGACAACACGCTCCACCACGAGGCTGCCCAGCGGGCGCAGCAGGAGCTGGCGAGCGAACGGGATCGGCTCCGGCTGCTGCTCGAGGTGAACAACGCGCTCGTCTCGAACCTCGAGCCGCGGGCGCTGTTCAGCGCCATCGCGACGTGCCTGCGGCGCGTCGTGGCGCACGACTACACGAGCCTCGCGGTCTACGACGGCGAGCGGAACGCCTTTGACATGTGGGCGCTCGAGTTCGCCGGCAAGGGGCTGATCAAGGAGCACATGTTCGTCCCGGTGGAGGGGTCGCCCGCGGGCAAGGCGTTCACGGCGGGTAAGCCCGCGCGGTTCGAGCGTGCGGATCTCGCGGCGCTCGAATCCGACGTCGGGCGCATGCTGCTGGCTGAAGGCATCCAGTCGATGTGCAGCGTGCCGCTCACGGTGCACGACCGCCGGCTGGGCACGCTCAGCATCGGCCGGCTCGGCGGCGAGCCGTTCACCACCTGGGATGAGAAGCTCCTCGCCTCGGTCGCGAACCAGATTGCCTTCTCGGTGGAGAACGCCCTCGCCTTCCAGGAGATCGCCGAGCTCAAGGACAAGCTCGCGGCGGAGAAGGTCTACCTCGAGGACGAGATCCGCACCGAGTACAACTTCGAGGAGATCATCGGGGAGTCCTCGGCGCTGAAACGCGTGCTGCACCAGGTAGAGACGGTCGCGCCGACAGACTCGGCCGTGCTCCTCCGCGGCGAGACGGGCACCGGCAAGGAGCTGATCGCCCGCGCCATTCACGACCTGAGCCAGCGTCGGGAGCGCACGTTCGTCAAGCTCAACTGCGCGGCCATCCCGACGGGTCTCCTCGAGAGCGAGCTCTTCGGCCACGAGCGGGGCGCCTTCACGGGCGCGATCGCGCAGCGGATCGGGCGGTTCGAGCTGGCGGACCGGGGGACGCTCTTCCTCGACGAGGTCGGCGACATCCCGCTCGAGCTGCAGCCGAAGTTGCTCCGGGTGCTCCAGGAGCAGGAGTTCGAGCGTCTCGGCAGCACGCGTACCAAACGAGTCGACGTCCGAGTCGTCGCGGCCACGAACCGGAACCTCGAAGAGATGGTCGCCGCCGGGGCGTTCCGGAACGATCTGTACTATCGCCTGGACGTCTTCCCGATCACGCTTCCACCGCTCCGC
>VBKF01000054.1 GCA_005888095.1 Deltaproteobacteria bacterium
GTCCGCGCTTTCTTCCGCCCGCTCCGCTGACCCGCTACGGCGGGCCGAAGAGCGTCACCAGGTCGGCCGGGATCGCGTTCGCCTTGGCGATCCGCTTGTAGTCGCGGCCGCTCTGCCGGGTGATGAGGCGCTTGGTCTTCGGGGCCACCCCGTAGAGGCCGAACTTCGGGAAATAGCCGCTCGCCCACTCGAAGTTGTCCATCAGCGCCCAATGGAAGTAGCCCCGCACGTCGGCCACCGCGTCGGCGATCGCCTGATCGAGCACCTCGAGGTGATGGACGAGATAGGCCGGGCGCTGGTTGTCGTCGGCGTCGGCGATGCCGTTCTCCGTGATGTAGATGGGACGGCCGTAGGTGGCGGCCTCGGCCAACATCTCGCGCAGCCCGATCGGGTAGATCTCCCAGCCGAAGTCGGAGCACGTGGACGGGCAGGGCGGGGCGGTCGGGTTCTGCGGCGTCTGGTAGCTCGTCGTCGGGATGAAATCGAGGATGGGGATCACCGGCGTGAGCGGCACGCCGGTGCCCTGCACGACCGCGCGGAAGTAATAGTTGACGCCCACGAAATCCGCCTTGCCGACCAGCTCGGGGTGGTGCTCGCCGGCATCGATCGTGCCGTTGGCGTTCGCGTCGACGTCCCCGTTGATGGCGCCGTTCAGGAACAGCAGGTTGAAGAGGTAGTCCGCGTGCTGCGTGCCCTGGACGTCGAGCGGGTTCATCGGGTCCTTCGGGTGGAAGGCCACCATGTTCTGCACGAGGCCGACGGTCGCGGCGGTGCCGTCGCCGTCGGCGTCCACCGTGTCCCACTGCTTGAGGGCATCGTAGGCCGCGGCGTTGGCGTCGATCTCGTTCTCGATCACGCGGATGACGGCGGTGAACGAGAAGGCGCCGGGCGGGAAGTTGGCGGCGAAGAGCCCGGGAATGTTCACGTAGCCGCTCACCGCGACCACCTCCGGCTCGTTCAGCGGCGCCCAGAGGTCCACCTGGTCGCCGAACCTCCAGCCGAGGTAGGCGGCGAACTTCGCGAACTCGGTCGTCGTGGCGGCGTCGATCCAGCCGGGCGGGCCGAAGCCGCTCGGGGGCGGGCCGTTCGGATCGGTGCCCATGAAGGCGTCGCGTGCCTTGATCGGGTCGTGGATCCAGAGCGGGAGGCTGAAGTGGTTCACCGTGACGAACGGCTTCATGTGCGCCCGGCGGAGAGCGTCGAGGACCGCACGGTAGTGCGAGACCTCGGCCTGGTTGGCGAGTGCATCGAGCTGCTGGAGGACGTGCAGGTCGATGCCGCCGGATGTATCGACGCCGGCGGTCGACGTCGGGAAGATGCGGCTCCACTCGATCGAGAGCCGCAGCGTGTTCGAGCGGAGGCCGGAGCGCGCCTTGCGCGACTGAGCCCGGAACTTGTCGTAGAACGCGGGGCCGGCCTCGGGCAGGTCGCCGCTCACGCGGTGCTGCGAGATGTTGTCCGGGTCGTGCGCCCACACCCACCAGTCGCTGCTCGGATCGTTGTGGCCCGGCTTGCCGCCCATCTCGGTCTGGAAGCCCGAGATCGCCGTTCCCCACAGGAAACCCGGCGGGAAGGCCGCGCGAGCGGCGCAGGCGAGGGTCGCGACGAGCGCGAGCACGAGGAGCAATCTTCGCATGGGGGTTTCCCCTAACACACCGCCCGGCGCGCGCACACAGAAAAAACGTCAGACCTGCCCACCCGAATTCGAGCTTCGGAATTCCGCGTACTTGACGGTCACGGGCGGCTCGACGCGCCCGTCAGTGGAGCATCCACCAGAGCGCCACGATGAGGACGACGCCGGCAGCCCGCGCGGCGCTCAGGTAGAAGCGCCCTGCCCGCCGGTTACGTGCCCGCCGCCGCTCCTCCGCGAGCGTGCGGTAGCGCGTCGGCCACACGGGCAGAAGGTTCTCCGCGATGAAGTTGCTGCTCCGCACGGCGGGGAGCCCCATGTCACGCATCAGCTCGTCGAGGTGGGGGACGACCCAGGGGCCGACGAAGAACCCCCGGCTCCTCGCCGGCATGACCTCGGCCGTCCAGCGTCGAACCCGCTCGATCTCCCGGTTCATGTCCTCGACGCTGGGCACGCGAAGCCGGCCGAGGAACCGGTCGGACAGCCAGTGCGCCGCCACCTCCGACGTCAGCTGGCAGGCGGTCGAGGAGTTGTAGCCGATGAATCCGAGGCGCGGGACGCCGGGCGGCAGAACGAACCGGTAGAGGTGAAAGCCGTCCTCACGCTCGATCTGGCGACGGATGGATTCCTCGAGGAACGGCACCGCCTGCGTGAAGCCGGTAGCGAAGATCACGACGTCGGCGTCGAGCACCTCGCCGTCGTCGAGCTCGATCGCTGTGCCGCCGGGGAATCGCCGGATGGAAGACTTCCTGGGCCTGATCCGTCCGCTCCGGACGAGTGCGTAGGCCTCCGTCCCGATGCCGATGCTCTCGAGGTGGCGCGGCAGGGGCGCGTCCGGGACCAGCGGCCCGCTGATGCCGGCCTGCGCGCGCAAGAGCCGCGTGACGCCCGCCCACACGAGCCGGAGCAGCGGAGCGCCGGCGCCGTGCAGCCACGCGTCCGCGCGGCTGAGCCGGTGATAGCGGAGCGCTCGCGCCGTGAGGCGCGAGAACATGAGCCACTGGACGTTGACCACGCCGCCGAGGTAGCGCGGCCACATCCAGTAGGCCTGGCGAAAGACGAGCGTGCACGATCTCCCCTCGGCCGCCGCCCAGGCGGCGCAGTCGAGCGCCGACTTTCCGCCGCCCACCACCAGCACGCGCTGGTCCTTTACCAGCTCGGGATCCGTGAGGCTCGCCGAGTGCACGATGCGACCCGTGAAGCGCTCCATGCCCTCGACGGCGGGAATGCGCGGCGTGGAGAAGACGCCGTTGCAGACGACCACGAAATCGAAGTCCAGGATGTTTTCGCTGCCGGCCGTGCGGACCGTCACCTTCCAGCGGTCGCCGTCCTGCGCCACCTTCGCCACCTCGGTGCCGACCCGGATGCGGGGGAGGAGGCCGAACCGCTCGGCATAGGACTGCAGGTAGGCCCGCATCTCCGCCGCCGAGGGGAAGTCGGCGACGTCCGGCGGAAACGGGTGATCGGAGAAGGTGTAGGTGTCCCGGGGATTGTTCGTGCGGAGCCCCGGATACGTGCGGCACGCGGCCCACACGCCGCCGAGCGTCGGCGCCTTCTCGAACACCACGACGTCGAAGCCGTCGCCGGCCAGGACCTTGGCGGTGACGAGCCCGGAGATCCCGGCCCCGATCACACAGACGTGTCGTTGCTGCACGATGCGGTAGTACGAGCGGCGGTCAGGAGACGTTCATCCGGGCCGGTCTGAACCTCGCGGCCGGCGAAGCGAAGCTAGCGCCCCCGAAAGGGCTGGTTCCCGTAGCGGTCGACGTGCACGACGTCGCCCACCGGCCGGCGCGTGGTTGGCCCGTAGCGCCCGCGCGGCCAGCCGAGCGGGACCACAGCGCACGGCGCGACATTCCACGGGAGCCCGAGCACCCTGCGGGCGAGCAGGCTGCTCCAGAGCGGCAAGGTGATGAGGGCCGCGCCGAGCCCCGCCGCGCGTGCCGCGAGGAGCAGGTTCTGGACGGCGGGATAGATGGATCCGTAGAAGCTCGTCGTCGCGATCGGCGGGAAGTACGGACGAAACCCCCGCAAGCAGGCCACGACGAGCACCGGGATGTCCTCGAAGTGATCGGCCTGCCACTGGACGGCATCGATGATGCGCTGCATCTTCGCGTCCGCGGTTCGCCGGCCGATCCGGGAGTACAGGGAGAAGGCCATCCGGTTGAGCCGGCCGAGCCGCTCCTTCACCGCGCGGTCGCGGACGACGACGAATTCCCAGTTCTGCTGGTTGCTGCCGCTCGGCGCCTTCGTCGCGAGCTCGATGAGCCGCAGCACGAGGTCGTCGGCCACCGGGTCGCGCTTCAGCCGCCGGACGGCGCGCTGCGTGCGCATCGCCTCCTCGAGGGGCATCGAGAGCGGGGAAAGGTCTCGGACGGCGGCGCTGGTCTCCGGCATGGGTACTCCCTCCCGGCGGGATAGAAGCACGCGTGTCCGCCCGAGCCAAC
>VBKF01000055.1 GCA_005888095.1 Deltaproteobacteria bacterium
CGCTTCTACGAGGAGTTCGAGCGCTCGGGCGACGCCGGCGAGGCGATCGTCGCCTCGCTCGGCCGCGTGGGGCCGGTCATGATCGCCGCCGGCACGATCGCCGCGCTCTCGTTCTGCTCCCTCGTGAGCTTCCAGACCGCGACCATCCGCACGTTCGGGCTGTTCACGGGGTTCGGCATCCCGTCGGCGCTGGTCATCGAGCTGACCATCATCCCGGCGGTGCGCGCGCTCCTGCCGGCGCCCCGCGGGCGCGAACGTGAGCGCGAGGCCGCCGCGCATCCCTGGCTCGACCGCATGCTCCGCCTCGCGCACCGTGCCTCCCGCCCGACTCTTGCGCGCTGGGTGTTCGGCGGGTGCGGCGTGCTCGTGCTTCTCTGTGTCGTGCTCGCGGCGCGGATCACCGTCGACACCAGCTACAAGCGGGAGTTCGGCGCGCGCGAGCCGGTCCGGGTCGAGGATGCGAAGATCAACGCACGCTTCGCCGGGACGAATACGCTGGTTCTCCTGGTCGAGGGCGACGGGGAGGGGACGCTCGAGGAGCCAACGATCATGCGGGCCATCTACGCGCTCGAGCGGCGGCTCGAAGGCGAGCCGGGCGTGGGCAAGGCGCTCTCCTACGTGGACTTCGTACGCCAGATGCACCTCGCGCTGACGGCCGACCGATCTGACCATGGCGAGCTGCCCGGCACGCGGGCGCTGACGGCGCAGTACCTCTTCCTGTACTCGCTCTCGGGCGGGTCCGAGGACTTCGACACGCTCATCGACCCCGACCATCGGGCGGCCAAGGTGCGGCTCCTGATCCACGAGGACAGCACGTACTTCGGCCAGAAGCTGATCGCGGTGGCGCAGGACGTGGTGGCCAGGACGTTCCCGCCCGGCTACCGGGTCCGCTACACCGGCTCGCTCGCCTCCACCGCCGCGGCGACCGAGGTGATGGTGCACGGGAAGATCCGGAACATCCTGCAGATCGCGCTGATCACGTTCTGCATCGCCGCGCTCCTGCTGCGCTCCGTGACGGGCGGGCTGCTCGTCGCCACGCCGCTCGCGCTCACGGTCGCCGTCAACTTCGGCGTCATGGGCCTGCTCGGCATCCCGCTCGACACCGTGACGTCGATGATCTCGGCGATGGCGGTCGGCATCGGCGCCGACTACGCGGTGTACTTCCTCTTCCGGCTGCGCGAGGAGCTGGCGGGCGGCGCGGACCTCGACGCCGCGCTCGGGCGCGCGCTCACCACGTCCGGCAAGGCGGTGCTGTTCGTGTCGTCCGCGATCGCCGTCGGCTATGCGACGCTCTGCCTCTCGGGCTTCGGCCTGCACGTCCAGCTCGGCTCGCTGGTGGCGCTCGCGATGCTCGTCTCCTCGGCGAGCGCGCTGGTCCTGCTGCCCGCGATCGTCGCCCGCTTCCGGCCGGCGTTCCTGTGGAGCAGCGCGCTGGCCGCGGCGGAGCGCGAGGAGGAGACGGCGCAGGCGGGTGAGGCATGGGCGGAGGCCGAAGCCGCGGTGGTCTGATGCGCGCGACGGCATGGTTCCTCCAGTGGGTGGTGGGGTTCGTGGTCGGCCTGATGCCGGTGGTCCTCGTGACGCTCTCATTGGCGGACTCAGAGGACGGCCTCACCGGCGTCTGGATCATGATGGCGCTCGTTCCGGGTCTGGCGGCGCTCTATGCGTGGGACAGACATCCTTACTTCGCGGGCGGGATCGCGTGCGCCGTCGGGATCGTCGGGGGGCCGCTCAACCCGCTGCTGGTTGCGTACGGCGGCTGGCTGCACGCGTCGTGGTAGACAGCCACGGCGTCATGACCGGCGGCGCGAAGAAGTTCCGCGGCGCCGCCGGCAGGTTCTCGTCCACGAGGAACCGCAACGATGCGCTCTAAGGAAACGACGTGGGCGGCGTAGGCCAGGGCGGCGCGGACCTGGTCGACGGTGACGCGGTAGTCTGCGGCAACCTGCTCGAATCGACGGCGCCGGCGCGAGTCAAGTGTTGCTGTCTCCAGAGGGCCCTCGTGGGGCGTTCCTACGCGTTTCAGAAGCCCTGCCTACAACACTCGCGGTGCGGCTCTGCCGCCGTTCCGATCCGCCCGTCCTCGTCCTGCACCAGCACGCGTGTCAGCTCGCAACCGTACGTGATCTCAACCCGGTAGCGCCGCTCGCCCCGCTGCCGGAGGTCCGTCATCGTCTTCCCCTCGTTCGCCCGCACCTTCTCGCAGTCGACGTCTCCGAGAACGATCCGCGCGACGTCCTGCGCGTCGGGCGAGAACGTTTTCACCTCCTCCCGAACGAGGCCGAGGAAGGCCCAGGTGCAGAGGGCTGCGACCCCGATCGGCAGCGCCGTGACGGCGCGGCCGAGGAGCGGCCGGCGGACGCGGAGCGGACCCCACCACGGTCGCGTGAAGTAGAAGGCGTTCAGCGTGTTGAACGTGCCGCGCCCGAGGAAGGCGAGGGCGAAGAGACCGACCTTCGTCTCCTCGCCCCACACGAAGAGCTGGTACACGTAGCGGCCCGGCGTCCACGCCATCCAGTAGAGGCCGCTCGTGAAGAAGCTCGCGAAGAAGAGGCACGCCGCGAGCGCCTTCGCGACGGCGAGCCAGGGGACGAGCCGCCCGTCGCGCGCGAACTCCACCACCATGAGCACCTGCGCCGCGCAGTAGGCGACGACGAACCCGAGTGCGTCGCGGTGGAGCTCGCGATAGCCGGTGACGAGCAGGTCCGAGCCGAGGACAGCGAGCCCGCTCGCCAGCGTGACGAGCGCGATCGCGACGTTCAGCCAGCGGAGCGCGCGCCGCATCAGGGCAGGTCCGGCGCCATGGCCGCCTCATAGCCGCGCCGGGTGCGGTCCGTCCAGCCGCTGCCCCGCGCGCCGCGCTGCTGTCCGAAAGAGCGGTAAGGCGCGTCCGCTCCGCGGCATGCTCGCAGCGGGGGCATAGCTTACGGGGTTTCCCCTCGTGCCGGCGAGGCTTCAACGGTCACTCCGAGGCAGCCCTTTGATGGTGTATCGGTGTTACGTATATTCTGCGATAAGATACACACACAAAGGGAGGCCCAGATGGCCAGACTCGTCCGGAAGAACGTCTTCCTCGACCCCAGGACGCTCGCGCGAGCACGCCGAATCCTCGGCAAGCGCAGTGAGTCGGAGGCCATCCGCGAGGCGCTGGAGCTGGTCGCCTTTCGCGAGGCGGTTCTGAAGGGGTTCGATCGCGTGGCGGGCAAGGCGCGGGACTTCGGGGACGCGTGGACCGACGAGTGACCAGCCGCTGGCTGTTCGACACCAGCGTCTACGTCGCGGTGCTGCGGGACGAGGCCTTTGCACGCGAGTTCCGCCCGCGTTACCTCCGGGACATCCCCCACACCCACTTCAGCTCGGTCGTGGCCCAGGAGCTCCTCGCCGGCGCTCGCACCCCGCGACACGAGCGGCAGGCAGGAGCGCTCTACGAGCCCTTCGAGCGCGCTCGTCGGATCGTGACACCCAGCCACCGGGTCTGGAAGGAAGCGGGCACCCTCCTGGCGGCACTGGCGCGAAAGCAGCCACGCTTCCGGAGCAAGCTTGCGCGCGGCTTCCTGAACGACGTGCTCATCGCGCTGAGCGCCCGCGGGATCGGGGCCGCGGTGGTCACACGGAACGGCGAGGACTTCCGTCTCATCCAACAATTCCGGACCTTCGGCCTCGACGTGATCTGAGGAAGGCTCGCACTTCGTGGTCGGGAAGATCCCGTCGCTGCCTTGACAAGGCGTCGCGGGCTGGGCAGGTAGTTTCCGACCAAAGGAGGCCCTCGATGCTGCTCGACGGCAAGGTGGCGATCATCACGGGCTCGGGGCGCGGCATCGGCCGCGAGCATGCGCTCCTCATGGCGCAGCACGGCGCCAAGATCGTCGTGAACGACCTCGGCGCCCACTTCGACGGCACCGGCCAGCCCACGGCCACGCCCGCGCAGGAGGTCGTCGCCGAGATCAAGAAGAAGGGCGGGCAGGCGATCGCCAACGGCGACAGCGTCGCCGACTTCAAGGCCGCCAAGCGCATCGTCGAGTGCGCGATCGACACCTTCGGCAAGCTCAACATCGTGGTCAACAACGCCGGCATCCTCCGCGACCGGATGATCTTCAACATGGCGGAGGAGGACTGGGACGCGGTCATCGCCGTGCATCTCAAGGGCACCTTCAACATGTGCCGCCACGCCTGCGAGTACTGGCGCGAGGAGCAGAAGAAGGGCACCGTGCTGAACGGGCGCATCATCAACACGTCGTCCGACGCGGGGCTCCTCGGCAACGTCGGGCAGGTGAACTACGGCGCCGCCAAGGCCGCCGTGGCGCTCATGGCGGTCGTCATCGGGCAAGAGATGAAGAA
>VBKF01000056.1 GCA_005888095.1 Deltaproteobacteria bacterium
TGGTGCGACACGGTAGCCATCTGGCAGTAGCAGCCGCATCGTGAAGAAGCCGTCCTTGGAGGGATCCCCCTCCAACACCGCCACCTTCGCACCGGCTGGTAGCGATTCCGGTCCGTCTCTCCAGGGAACCTCGCTGGGTGTGTACAACGCCCAGGTGCCGGGCCCGGTCTTCTCGGTGCCGCCGCCGGTCGTCACCGCAAGCGGACTCGCGGCTAGGGAAAGCGCCAAGACCACAAGAGCAGCGGCTCGCTTCATCGGCTCTCCTCCGATCCGCGATATCCCACGTCCTTCCGCGGCCACCTGGGCACGGTCGTCTGGGTGGCGTCAACCTGGAGGGGAGCGGCGTAGGGTTGACCACAAATTCGTGGGATCAAGCCGACGCGAGGCGGCGCTCGGGACGGAGGCTCCGCGCGAGTGCAGCGGCAAGACGATCGGCGTCGCGCGGTGCGAGCCCCGCGACCGTGATGCGCACCGCGGGACCGCTCTTCAGGCGATACCGCTCGCCGGCCCGCACGGCCCAGCCTGCCTGCGCGAGGGCGGCGACGATCGCGGCCTCCTCGACCACCGGCACCCAGACGTTGAGACCCGAGCGCCCGTGCGCCTCGATGCCGTGCGCGGCGAGCGCACGCCCGAGCGCGTCGCGCCGCGTCGCGTAGGTATCGGCCGCGCGCGCGAGCAGGCGATCCGTCGCGGAATCCGACCAGAGCATCGTGACGAGGTCCTGAAGGAGATGGCTCACCCAGCCGGTGCCGACGCTCTGCCGGCCCTCGACGCGGGCGACCGTCGTCGAATCGCCAGCCAGGATCGCCAGGCGCAGGTCGGGGCCCAGCGACTTCGAGACCGAGCGCACGAGCGCCCACCGCTCGCGCCCGTGACAGACGGAGACCGCCGGCGCACCGGCGACCGGTCCCGCATGGTCGTCCTCCACGACGAGGACCTCGGGATGCTTGGCGAGGACGGCGCGTAGCTCGCGTGCGCGGGCGGCGTCGACCGCGGCGCCGGTCGGGTTCTGGGCGCGTGGCGTGACGATGAACCCCTCGACTCCACTGCCGAGGGCGCGCGCAAGGTCGTCGGGGAGCGGGCCCGAGTCGTCGATCGCGACCGGCTCGGCGACGAGGCCGAGCGCGGCCACGAGGTCGAAGACGGCAACGTAGCCGGGGTCTTCGAGCGCAACCCGATCGCCCGGGCGCAGGTGGGCTTGCAGCACGCGCTCGATCCCGTCGAGGGCACCGCCGACGATCGCGAGGGAGTCGTGCGGGAGGCCTTCCCTCTCGAGCTGGCGCCCGGCGAGCGCGAGCAGCGCCGGACGATTCGCCGGCTCGCCGTAAAGACCCGGACGCCGCGGGAGGCGCGCGAGCGCTCGCGTGAGCGACGGGAGCAGCGCCGGGTCCGGGTTGCCGAGCGAGAGGTCCCGCAGGTGAGCCGGCGCCGGCGCGACCGGCCGGATCGGGAGCGGCGGCCGTGGGCTCACACGGGTCCCGCGCCTGCCCTGTGCGTGCACGAGCCCGCGCACGCGGAGCGTGCGGTACGCCGCAGCGACCGTCGTCGGACTGACCCGCAGCGCATGCGCCAGATCGCGAACCGTGGGGAGCGGCGTTCCCGCCGCGAGCCGGCCCTGGCGGATCGCGGTTTCCACGCTCGTCACGATGCCTCTTGCACCGTCTCCGCGGATTCCATATTGTGCCACTATGTTCATCAATTCGTACTGTAACAAAAATCAGCCCGGTGGTCAATGGCGGAGCTGAGTCCCACGCCGCGGACGCGCGTCCGCCGTCTCCCGAGCCGCGCGTCCTACGACCGCACCACGATCCACGCCATCCTCGACGAGGCGCTCGTCTGCCACCTCGGCTTCGTGCACGACGGGCAGCCCTTCGTCCTGCCGACGACCTACGCGCGGGTGGACGACGCGCTCTACCTGCACGGCTCCGCGGCGAGCCGGATGCTGCGCGGGCTGCGCGATGGAATTCCGGTCTGCGTCACCGTGACGCTCCTCGACGGCCTGGTCCTCGCGCGCTCCGCGTTCCACCACTCGATGAACTACCGCTCGGTGGTGATCCTCGGCGTCGCCGCCGAGGTGACCGACGCCGCCGAGCGGCTCGGTGCGCTCGAGGCGATCGTGGAGCACGTGAACCCGGGCCGCTGGCGGCAGGTGCGGCCGCCGAACGACCGCGAGCTCAAGGCGACGATCGTGCTCCGGCTGCCGATCGTCGAGGCGTCGGCCAAGGTCCGCACCGGACCGCCGCTCGACGATGCCGAGGACCTCGCCTGGCCGTGCTGGGCCGGGCACGTGCCGCTGCGACTGGTGGCGCTGGAGCCTGTCCCGGACGGCCAGCCGCCTGCCGGCGTCACCGCACCCAACGGGAGGATGCACGCATGACCGAGGAGAAGACCACCTTCTGCCGCATCTGCGAGGTCTACTGCGGGATGATCGCCACCGTCGAGGACGGCCGCATCACGCGGCTCCGGCCCGACGAGGACCACGTCGTCTCGAAGGGCTACGCCTGCCCGAAGGGCCTGGCGGCGCACCACGTGACGCACGACCCGGACCGCGTCCTCTTCCCGCTGAAGAAGGTCGACGGCAGCTGGCAGCGCGTCGCCTGGGAGCAGGCGATCGCCGAGATCGCCGAGCGCCTGAACCGCATCCGCCGCACCCACGGCCCGGACGCGATCGCGCTCTACACGGGGAACCCGGCGGGCTACTCCTACAGCCACCGCATCGCCTCGTCCAACTGGATCGCCGCCGTCGGCAGCCGCAACAGCTACGGCGCCGGCTCGCAGGACAACCTGGCCGACTTCCTCGCCTCGAAGTTCCTCTACGGCGCCTGCTTCCTGCAGCCGATCCCCGACGTCGCGCGCACGCGCTTCCTCCTCGTCGTCGCGACGAATCCCGCGATCTCCCAGGGGACGCTCGTCCACATGGCCGACGCGAAGTCCCAGCTGCGCGCCGTCCGCGAGCGCGGCGGCAAGGTGGTGGTCATCGACCCGCGGCGCTCGGAGACGGCGCGGCTCGCCTCGGAGCATCACTTCATCCGCCCGGACACCGACGTCTTCCTGCTCCTCGCGATGACGCACGTGATCCTCGCCGAGGGGCTCGAGGCGAAGGAGTTCCTGGCGCGCCACGTCGAGGGCGTGGACGTGCTCCGGGACATCGTGCGACCGTTCACGCCGGAGCTCGCCGCCGCGCGGACGGGCATCCCGGCCGACACGATCCGGCGCCTGGCGCGCGAGTTCGCGGGCGCCCCGGCGGCGTGCGCTTTCGGACGGGTCGTGTGCGGCCGCTTCGGGACGCTCGCGGCCTGGAGCCTCGAGGTGCTGAACATCGTCACCGGGAACCTCGACCGCCCGGGCGGGTCGATCTTCTCCGAGGGCCTCGTCGACCTCGTCGACGTCGTCGCCCGCCTCGGCCTCGACGGCTACGGCAAGCACCGGAGCCGCGTCGGCAACCTCCCCGGCGTCCTCGGCGAGCTGCCGAGCGGCGTGCTCGCCGACGAGATCACGACGCCGGGGCCCGGACAGGTGCGCGCCCTCGTCGTCACGGCGGGCAACCCGGTGCTCTCGACGGCGAACGGGCCGGCGCTCGCCGCCGCCATGCGCCAGCTCGAGTGCTCGGTGGCTCTCGACTTCTACGTGAGCGAGACCGCCTCGCTCGCCGACTACGTGCTCCCGTGCGCGACGTACTTCGAGCGAGAGGACTATCCCATCTTCCACACCCAGCTCATGACCGAGCCGTACGCGCAGTGGACCGAGCCGCTGATCCCACCGCAGGGCGAGGCAAAGACGGAATGGGAGATCTTCGCGCTGCTCTCCGATGCGATGGGCGTCCCGTTCCTCAACAGCCGCGTCGCCACCTGGATGCGCAGGGGGCTCCGGCTCGTGGGCCGCGACTTCTCGCCGCGCTGGATCATGGATGCGATGATCCGGCTCGGGCCGTACGGCAACCGCTACCTGCCGTGGCGGCGGGGCTTCACGCTCGCCGCGGTGACCAAGCACCGCCACGGCGTCCGGCTCCCCGCGCCGCCGACGGGCGTGCTCGGAAAGAAGCTCCGGACGCCCGATCGCAAGGTCCATCTCTGGAACCGCGAGCTCGACGGCGAGCTCGTCCGGCTGCGCGGCACGATGGAGAACGGGGACGACCCCGCCTTCCCGCTGCGGTTGATCGGCCGGCGCGACATCCGGTCCAACAACAGCTGGCTCCACAACGTGCCGCGGCTCATGCGCGGCGAGCGCTGCCACCGGCTGCGGATGCACCCCGACGACGCCGCACGGCTCGGCCTCGCCGACGGCTTGCGGGCCGTCGTGCGCAGCCGTGTTTCGGCCGTGGAGGTCGAGGTGCGCGTGACCGAAGAGGTGATGCCGGGCGTCGTGAGCCTCCCCCACGGCTGGGGGCACGGCTACGAGACGAACCGGCGCGTGGCGACGCAGGATCCCGGGCCCAACTGCAACGCGCTCATCGACCAGCGCACGATCGAGCCACTGGCGGGCATGGCGTTTCTGAACGGGTTCCCGGTCGCGGTCGAGCCGGTCGGCGCCGCGGGAGGTGCCTCATGAACGTCTCCGCGGCGGCCATTCCCGACCGGGACGCGGCCCGCTTCGTCGAGCGGTTCGGCGACGCCTGGGCCGGACCGCATCCCGAGGCGCTGCTCGATCTGCTCCACCCGGAGGTCCGGCTGCTTCAGCCGATCTTCGGGCCAACGACCGGGCGCGCCGCCGCCGACGGCGGATTCGTCCGCCCGCTCCTGCGCTTCCTGCCGGACCTGCGCCTGAGGGTGGCGCGCTGGAGCGCCGTGGGCGACGTCGTCTTCATCGAGTGGAACGCGAGCGCGACGCTTGCCGGGAGGCCGCTGCGGTGGTCGGGCGTCGACCGGTTCCTCCTCGCCGGGGAACGGGCGATCGAGCGCGTCGCGTACTTCGACGCGCTTCCGTTGTTCATGGCGGTCCTGCTGCGTCCGTCGTGCTGGCCCGCGTTCCGGCGATCGGGGCTGTGGCGCTCGTGGCGAACGATGCTCGTCTCTCACGCCGGCGCCCGGAGGACGTCCTAAGCCCGGCGCCTCTCAGTCGACCCGCCCCTCGAGCTCGATCAGCTCGATCTTGTACCCATTCGGGTCCTCGATGAAGGCGATGGTCGACCCGCCGTGCTTCATCGGCCCCGGCTCGCGCGTGACCTTCACACCCTTGGCGCGCAGCTGCTCGACCGCCCGGTGGATCCCCGCGACGCCGAGCGCGACGTGGCCGTAGCCGGTGCCGATGTCGTAGCTCTTCGTGTCCCAGTTCCAGGTGAGCTCGAGGACGGCCTCGCGCTCCTCGGGCCCGTAGCCCACGAAGGCGAGCGTGAAGCGGCCGCCCGGGTAGTCCTTGCGGCGGAGCAGCCGCATGCCGAGGGCCTCGCAGTAGAAGCGCAGGGACTCCTCGAGGTCGTTCACGCGCAGCATGGTGTGGAGCAGGCGCATGGCCCAGGGTTCACCTCGGCCCGACGGGAATGTCAATCGGGCCGCGGCGTGAAATCACGCCGGCAAACGTGTACATGCTCGTGATGCCCGGTCGCCGGAAGTCGCGTGAGGTGCTGGGGCTGCCCGGCGGCCTGCCGCTGGCGGTCGCGCTCCGGCGTACGGCCGCGGGCGGCTACGACCTGGAGGCCTTCGGGGCCGACCTGTTCGCCGGCACGGTGGTCGGCATCGTCGCCCTGCCGCTCTCCATGGCGCTCGCCATCGCGGTCGGCGCACCGCCCCAGCACGGGCTCTACACCGCGATCGTGGCCGGCACGGTGGCGGCGCTCACCGGCGGGTCCAAGTTCCAGGTGACGGGGCCGACGGCGGCCTTCGTGGTCGTCCTGGGCCCGATCGTGTCGCGCTTCGGCCTCTCGGGGCTCCTCACCGCGGGGCTCATGGCGGGCCTCCTGCTGGTCGCGATGGGCACCGCGCGGCTCGGGCGGCTGGTCGAGTTCATCCCGCATCCCGTCACCACCGGCTTCACCGCCGGCATCGCGACCGTGATCGCCACCCTCCAGCTGAAGGACGTGCTCGGCCTGCACGTCGCCCGCATGCCCGAGCGCTTTCCCGACAAGGTGGCCGCCCTGTGGGCGGCGCGCGGCAGCGCCTCGCTCGTGGAGTGCGGGGTCGCCGCCGCGACGCTCGCACTCCTCCTCCTGGCGCCTCGTCTCACGCGCCGGGTGCCCGCGCCGCTGGTGGCGATCGGCACCGTGACGTTCGCCGCGTGGGCGCTGGGGGTGCCCGCCGACACGCTCGGAACGCGGTTCCACACGACCATCGGCGGACATGAGGTCGCCGGCATCCCGCCGCTGCCGCCGCTCCCGCAGCTCCCGTGGGGCGACGGGCCGTTGACCTTCCGCCTGGTCGAGAAGCTCCTGCCCTCGGCGTTCGCGATCGCCATGCTGGGCGCGATCGAATCGCTCCTCTCGGCGGTCATCGCCGACGGCATGACGGGCAAGCGCCACGACCCCGACGCGGAGCTGGTGGGCCAGGGCCTCGCCAACATCGTGGCGCCGTTCTTCGGCGGCATCGCCGCCACCGGCGCGCTCGCCCGCACCGCGACCAACATCCGCGCCGGCGCACGCTCGCCGCTGGCGGCGATCGTCCACGCGATGGTCGTGCTCGCCTGCATCCTCCTCCTCGCCCGCGTCGTCTCCTACGTGCCGATGGCGTCGCTCGCGGCACTGCTCCTCGTGATCGCCTGGAACATGTCCGAGCTGCGGCACGTGGGCCACGTGCTGCGCGTCGCCCCGAAGAGCGACGTGTTCGTGCTGGTCACGTGCTACGTCCTCACCGTGGTCTTCGACATGGTGCTCGCGGTGGGCGTCGGGATCGTGCTCGCCGCGCTTCTCTTCATCGGCCGCATGGCCGAGCTCACGCAGGCCCGGCTTCTCCAGCAGGGCGACGACGAGGAGTCGCGGCGCCTGCTGCCGCGCGGCGTCGCGTTCTACGAGATCAGGGGTCCCCTCTTCTTCGGAGCGGCCCAGAACGCGATGAGCGCCCTCGGGGCGATCGCCGCCGACGTGCAGGTGGTCATCCTCGGCCTCGGCCGTGTGCCGGTGATCGACGCCACGGGGCTGGTGGCCCTCGAGAGCGCCCTCGAGCGCCTCCGCCGCGCCCGCAAGTTCGTGATCGTCGCCGGCCCGCTCCCCGAGCCGCGCCGCATCTTCGAGAAGGCCGAGCTCGAGGCGAGCCTCGACCACGTCCTCTTCGCCGACGACGTGGAGCAGGCGCAGCAGATCGCGATCGACCTGGTGACGCTCAACCCCAACTGGGGCGCGGCGCTGCCGCCGGTCGCGGCGGCGTGACGCGGTCCGTCCGTGGACTCTCGCGATAACCCAGGTACGCTGGGTTCTCGCCCACCTTGCGGCGTAGCCTGCGGGTCACGGTATATGCGGCACCATATGCGGGCGGGAGGCACGCATGCCGACGGGAACAGGACTGAAGCGCAAGTCGTTCTTCATCGACACTCGGGCGCTTCGCCGGGCGAAGAAGGCCCTCGGTGTCGCTACCGACGCCGAAGCGGTCCGGCGCGCGGTGGAGCGAGTCGTCGAGATGGAAACGTTCTGGCGCTTCATGACTCGGACGCGAGGGCGTCTGAAGCCGGGCAGCTTCCGGAGACCGTGACGTGCCGTGGGCGTTCTCGACACGAGCATCTACATCGAGCTTCAGGGACGGCAGCGGTGCAACTGCCGGCTCTATGGAGGACCGGCGGCGCGAGCGGTCGTCAGGCGACGCGCTGGCGCTTCAGATCGACGTGAGGCACACGCACCAGGCGATGGCCGACCAGGTCCACCACGAGCCGCGCCTGCTCCAACGTAATGTAGCCGATCAGCGGTTCGTATCGTCCGTCCTCTGCCTCCATATCCAGGAAAAGGACCTCGCCGGCG
>VBKF01000057.1:0-3260 GCA_005888095.1 Deltaproteobacteria bacterium
AGGGCGGTGAGCAAGAGCACGGGCGCCAGGAGGAGCAGCGCGGGCAACGCCACGGCGACGTCGAACGCGCGCTTTGCGATCACGCCGGTCCGCATTGTCAGTGCTGGTAGCGAAGGACCACGTCGGCCAGGCGCCGCCCGTAACCCATCATCAGCGATCCCCTGCCTCCCTTCACGCCGTGACGGGAGCGCATCTCCGCCGCTGGTGGGAAGAACGTTCGCCAGACGCTGGACGAGCCGTCCGCCAGCGCCATGTGGAAGAGGAGCTGGGTCGCGCGGGTGAACTTGGGGCGCTCGGGCTCGAAGACGCTGACCGATCGGAGCCAGCGATAGAGCATGGCCTGACGCGCCGGGGCCGGCGCCAGCTCGCGCAGGACCTCGTCCGGCACCGGCGTCCCGAAAAGCCCCCGGGGGATGCTGAGCGACAGGAACACCGCCGTGCCAACGCCGAGGCGGCGTACCATCTCCATCACGGCGTCCCAGGCGATCTCCGTGCCGTGTACGACCCGATCGACGTCGAGGTGCAGGCGGAACCCGGGCGCGCGGCAGTAGCTGTGCTTGGCGGTGTGGAGCGCGACCTGGACCAGGTTGTCGACCGGAGCCAGCATGCGGGCCGCCGTTCCGGGCATCGCCATCGAGCGGCCGATCAGCTCGTCGGCGCTCGGCTCCTGGTCTGCGCGCAGCCAGCGTCCGGAGACGGCCCGCCACTGGAGGTCGATGGCATACGTCTCGCCATCCGCGCTGAGCCCGTAGTCCGTGCCGCCCTCGGCGAGCCCTGCCTCCACACCGGCGGCCCGTGCACCACCAGTCACGACGGCGAAGCCCATCGCGGTCAGCACCTCATGCATGCGGACGAAGTCGCCGCGCGGCACGAGGAGGTCGAGGTCGCCCATCGGGACGCAGGCCGGGCACGGGTGGAGCGCACGGGCGATGGCGCCGTTCTTGAGCGCGACCACCGGAATCCCGAGCGTGCCGGCGCGCGCGGCGATCTCATCCAGCAGGGACATCATCCGCCCGATGCGTCCGCGCGACGCCTCGTGCCAGCCGTCCCACGGCGCGCCGCCCATGCCGGCCTCGGAGAGGCCGTGGGCGACGATGGGCTCCGCGCGGTGATCGGCGGCGAGCCGCGCAGCGCCGTCGCCTTCGAGCTCTTCGTGGAGACGGCGCAGGGTCGAGCATTCGACCTGCGTCCGCCTCGCCTTCATGGCAAGACAGAGGAAGCGGCGCGCCGCCGTCCAGGGCTCGACGTAGGGCTCCGGTGATTTCACCTCGAGCCTCCTGCCGCTGCGACCGCCGGACTCGTCTCGACGTCCAGCGTCCCCCGCCCACCGGCCCCCGCTGCCTCATGCAGCACGCTCAGGATCCGCGCCGCGACATCGTTCCAGGACGTTCCTGTCTGCCCGTCTCTCGGCGCGTCCGGGATGCGCACCGTGCCTTCGTTCAGGTGCGCGATGAGCTCGCGCAGCCGGTCGCAGATGTCGCCGGGATTTTCGGGGTCGACGTAGTAGCCGGCGTCACCACACGCGTGGCGGGCGAAGTCGCGATCGCTGGTGACGATCGGCCGGCGGCGGGCAGCGGCCTCGAGGTAGGTCAGGCTGAACGACTCGAGCAGCGTCGGCAGGAAGAGCGCGTCGGTCTGATCGAACCAGCGCTCGACCTGCTGTTTGGCGAGCGGCCCGAGGTTGGTCACCATCGACGAGCAATGCCGCAGCCCTTTGAGTAGGCGCTGCCCCCGGCGATCGGAGCGCGTGTCGACCGTCAGGTAGAAATGGACCCTGTCGGAGAGACCGCGCCGCATGAGCTCGCGACACAGCGGGGCGAGCACGTCGTGGTTCTTGTGCGGGTACGCCCGGGCGGGCCAGAAGAGCCGCAGCGGCTCGGCGCTGGTGACGCGCCGTCTCCGCAGCGGCGTCCCTCCGGGGTTCAGGAGGCAGCCGGGAGGAATCACGGTGATCCGTTCGGCGGGCACTCCGAAGCGCGCGCGCAGGCGGTCGCCCATGACGGGCGTCTGTACGATCACTCGAGCCAGCCGCGGCCACAACCGGCGGAAGCGCGCGGGATAATAGGCGGCGTAGATGAGCTGGTCGCGCAGCGACGGCCCGATCTGCCGGCGCGAGAGGCGATAGGTCACCCAGGGATTGTGCAGGAGGAGCACGTGGGGGCAGCCGACCCTCGACGGGGCGAGGTCCGTGATGGAGAAGAACACGTCCGGCTGCAGGCGGCGTGCGATCGCCGGGAGGCGGAAGAAGTCGTCCACGAGCCGCCACTGCATGCGCGGACCTCTCCTCACCTGCGGGACCAGGACGACGCGCGCACCGTCTCGCATCGGCAGCGAAGAATTGCCGGGCGGGAGCAGGACCGTGATCTCGTCGTCGGTCGCCACCGCCGACAGAGCCGGCACCAGCCCCCTGAAGACACCCCAGCCGCCTGCGGAAGCGGTGTTTACGGCATTCATGACGATGCGCATCGGCGATCAGCTCCCCAAACGAGTCCCACCAGGCACGGGTTACACCGGCCGGGCGACTGCATAGCCCCCGAGCCCCGGCACCCTGTCGCGGCGGCGAACCGCAGCGTGCCGGGGCGCGCGCCGGGAGACGAGCCAGACGAACGACAACAGAACCGCGGAGTAGTGGAATCCCGGCGCGAGGTACCGGAAGGCGACGAACAGAAAAACCATCCACGTGAACGGCACCAGCAACAGATAGGGCTCGCCGTGGCAACGGACGGCGATTCGCTCGAGCCAGCCGAACGCAGCGCCGAACAGCACCCCCGCCCAGACGACCCCCGCCCAGCCCCAGCTCATGTAATACTGACCAACCCCCGACGGGAGCGCGTTGCCACCGGTCACGAACACGTCCCGGCCCCACCGGTAAAACGAGTAGACCCGGAACGTCTGCGGCACGGGCTTTCCCTCCCACCAGGAGCGGGGGATGATGTTGGTGAGGATGATCCACTCCGGACTCTCTCGGATGTAGTCGCGCTCCGCCGGGACGATGCTCGCGGCGAGCGCGGTCTCCGTGAAGAAGTCGCTGTGCTGGCGAGGAGCCAGCACCTCGGCGATGGACTTGTCCCGGAGCTGCGCCCGGTCGTGATCGGTGCGAAGATAGAACTGGAGCTGCGTGAGCGCGAGGAGCAGCAACGCCAGCAGCGGGCCGGCCCAGCAGACCTTCCGCACGACGCGTGAGGGCGACAAGAACATCCACACCAGGCCGGGGGGCATCACGAGCATGGCGGTGAGGGATCTCGTCCCCTGATCCAGGA
>VBKF01000057.1:3346-3745 GCA_005888095.1 Deltaproteobacteria bacterium
GAGAAGCCCCATCGACCCGGCGGCGACCAGGCTCGCCTGTGCGATCCAGAAAACGGTGTTGGTCGAGGCGCCGGCGTACACGGTCTCGTACCGCCACGGCTTGTCCGCCCGGCCCACGAGCATGAGGATGAGCGTTCCGGGTCCGGCACCGGAGGCGGCATACGCCAGGTACGGGAGGAGACCGAGGGTCAGCAGGCCCACGAGCAGGACGGTGTTCCGCCGGGGAACGGGTCTACGGCCAGTCGGTGCCGCCGGCTTGCTCATCGTCAGCGTCAACCAGTAGGTGACCGCGCCGCACAGCAGGAAGAGACCGATGAGCGCAGCCGCCAGAGCGAGATCCTCCTCGCGGATGCTCATGCCGATCCAGTCGCCGAACCAGAGGTCCGGGACCACCGACTG
>VBKF01000058.1 GCA_005888095.1 Deltaproteobacteria bacterium
AGACGTACGTCGGCGCGCGCGCCATCGTCGCGCTCGCTATGGACGGCAAGCGGGTCGGCGTGACCGCCGTGAACCACAAGGTGATCGACAATCTGCTCGCCGAAGTGCAGAGGGCAGCAGACGAGGCGGGCGTCACGCTCCACGTCGCGCACAAGACCGACGACGTGGCCGACGGCATCGACTCGCTCAAATCGAATGACGACGCGCTCGCGGCGGTCGGACCCGGCGCCGTCGTCGGCGGCACCGCGTGGCTCTGGGCGGACGACCACGCGCAGGGCGCGCTCGATTACCTCGTCGTCGACGAGGCGGGACAGATGGCGCTCGCGTGCGTGCTCGCCGCCGCGCGCGCCGCGCGGAACGTCGTCCTCCTCGGGGATCCGCAGCAGCTCGAGCAGCCGCGTCGCGGCGCGCACCCGGAGGGAACCGACACCGCTGCGCTCGTGCACGTGCTCGGCGCGGAGCAGGCGACGATCGCGGACACGCAGGGCCTCTTTCTCGACCGCACGTGGCGGCTCCATCCGACGCTCTGCACGTTCACGTCGGAGGCGTACTACGAGGGCCGCCTGTACTCGATCCCGGGGCTGGAGCGGCAGGAGATCCGGGGATCGACACCGTTCGCCGGGAGCGGCCTCTTCCTCGTCGAGGTCGCGCACGAGGGCAACCAGGCGAGCGCCCCGGAGGAGGTGGACGTCGTCGACCAGGTGGTGCGCTCGCTCCTGACGGCGGACGTGCAGTGGGTCGGGCGGAAAGGCGACGCGCGGGCGCTCGTCGCCGATGACGTGCTCGTGCTCGCGCCGTACAACGCGCAGGTCGCCGCGCTGCGGCGGCGGCTTCGCAACGCGGGGGTCCAACGCGTCGGCACGGTCGACAAGTTCCAGGGCCAGGAGGCGGCGGTCGTCGTGTACTCGTGCACGAGCTCGTCGGCCGAGGACGCGCCGCGCGGGCTGGAGTTCCTGTACGACCCGCACCGGTTCAACGTCGCGACGAGCCGGGCGCGCGCCGTGGTGATCGTCGTCGCGAGTCCGCGCCTCTTCGAGGCGGAGTGCCGGACGCCGGCACAGATGCGGATGGTGAATGGGCTTTGTCGGTTCCGGGAGCTGGCCCGCCGTTAGTATGGCGGGAGGTGTGGTCCCGGAGAAACAGCCGGGGCAACGAAATCTCCGGCGCGGCAGACCCGCGCTTCCGGGTGGCTTCCGAGGAGGGAGGAAACCCAAGGGAACGGCTGGTGACCACCGCGGTCCCGAACCAGGGCGAGGTCGGCAAGAGGGATGGCGATTCGACGCTCTTCGGGGCGATCCGGAGCAGCTCGAGCAGCCATGCCGCCGCGCCGACCCGAAGGGAACGAAGACGGCCGCTCTCGCCGATGTGGTCGGCGCTGCCAGGCGACGAACGGGACGTGGGGCCTGCTTCCGAACGATCTTCCGAACCAACGCAGTGAATCTGGGCTGGCGAGTCTTTAAACGATCCCGTATTGTCCGTACGTGCGCACCAAAGGCTCCGGCGGGACGAAGCTTCGATACGTCGTCACGATCGAGCGTGAGGCTGACGGTCGTTTCATTGCCTCGGTGCCGGAGGTCGCTGGTTGTTACGTGTATGGACGGACACGGCGACAGGCGGTCTCGCGAGCCCGGAGCTCACTTCAGTTCTACGTCGATTCGCTCCGTGACCAGGGCCGCAAACCGCCCAAACAGCCGCTGGTTGCCGTGGAAGTCGTCGTCGCTGCGTAGTTCGTGGCGCGGCTGCCACGGTCAGGCGGGTATCGCCCCGCGCCCGGAGGTCCCGGTGCTCGGCGCGGCGGACGCGATCGACGCCCTCGTTGAGATGCTTGGCGCAGTGAAAGCGATCAAACACGATCTTCGCGTCGGCGTCGGGGACCTGGGCCCGCGTCGCCTGCACGTAGGGCGCCCACATGTCCATCGCGATCGCTTCGAGCGCGGTGCGCTGCGCCGCGCTGAGTCCCAGCGCCCAGAACGCCTCCAGGCTCTCCTGCTTGCGGTCATCGGCGACGAAGAGGACGCGGCCCTCGTCCAGATCGCTCACGACGGTCACGTAGTCGTGCCGGCGCTGAAACGACTTCTCATCGACGCCGACGTGGCGGAGGGTGAGCGTCGCGCGGCGCTCCAGGCCGCGCGCGACCGCGCGGCGCTCGATCCCCCACACGGCGTCCCACCCGAGTTTCAGCGCGGTACGCCGGCCGACATCTCGCGAGCGAAGACGCTCATGGGCTGGGAGCCCGCGGTCGACTGGGAGGCCGCCGTGTCACGAACCGTGAGCTGGTTCTCCGAGCGGCTCGCCGTTGACAGCATCGTGGCCGCTTCCTAGAGTCTCAGA
>VBKF01000059.1 GCA_005888095.1 Deltaproteobacteria bacterium
CACCGCCACCCCGTTGCCGGCGTCGGAATCCGCGCCGCCGAAGCGCTGCGTCGCGAGCGGGACGCCATCCGCCGAGTACCGCGCCACGAAGATGTCGCTCCGGCCGGCGCTGATGAGGGACCCGGTCCCGAAGTTGACCGCCGCCTGGAACGTCCCGGTCACCACCACCTTGCCGATCGGGTCCACCGCGACGGCCTTGCCGGCGTCGTCGTAGAAGCCGCCGGCGAGCTTCGACCAGAGATATGCGCCCGCCGGGGAGTACTTCGCGACGAACATATCCTTGTGCGCGAAGCTCCTCGTCCAGCCGCCGCCGAGGTCTATCGAGTTTTCGAACGACCCGGTCACCAGCACGTTGCCGCTCCCGTCGCACGCCACACCGTTGCCGGCATGGACCGCGAGCACGGCCCCGAAGTGCCGCGACCAGACGTGCCCGCCGGCGGGAGAGAGCTTGGCGAGGAAGACGTCGACGCCGGAGCTGAACAGCGTACCGCCGCCGAAGTCGGCCGGGCCCGAGAACGCGCCGGTCACCGCGATGTTGCCACTCGGGTCCACCGCCACGGCATTGCCGGAGTTCGAGAACGAGTCCCCGAAGCCCCTCGACCAGAGGTGCCCGCCGGCAGGCGAGAACTTGGCCACGACGATCGTGTAGCCGTTGGCCGCGATCGGCCCGCCGCCGAAGTTCACCGTGCCGGCGGCGGTCCCGATGATCACGACGTTGCCGCCGGCGTCGACGGCGACCCCGTTGCCGACGTCGTTGAACCCGCCGCCGAACGCCCTCGACCAGACGGGGACGCCGGCCGCGGAGTACTTGGCGACGAAGATGCTGCTGGCCCCGGCGCTGGTGAGCGGTCCCGTGCCGAAATCGACCGAGCCACCGAACTTCCCGGTCACGAGCACGTTGCCGTGGCCGTCGACGGCGACGGCCCGCCCCGTGCCCCCGCCCCGCACGCCACCGAGGCACTTCGACCACAGCCTGGCGCCCGTCGGCGAGTACTTGGACACGAACACCGTGGCCGGCTGGCACACGACCCCGCCGCCGAAGTCCACGCCGCTCTCGACCCGCCCGGTCATCACGGTATTCCCGCTCGAGTCCACCGCCAGCCCGTAGCCCACGTCGCTCGCCGCGCCGCCGAAGCCGCGCGCCCACGGTGTGCCAGCAGCTGACCCCGCGATCGCGACCAGCGCCGAGTCGCTGGCCTGCGCCCCTCGATCGTCCGTGACGGTGAGCTTCGCCGTGTAGGTGCCCGCTGTGGCATAGGCGTGGCTCGCGGTTGCGCCGCTGGCCGAGGCGCCGTCCCCGAAGTCCCATCTATAGGATGTGATCGTACCGTCCGGATCGGAACCGGAGCCCCTGAGCGTGACGGCGCTCCCGAGGATTCCCGACTGGTCGGGACCCGCATTGGCCACCGGCGGACGATCGGCGACCCGCACGACGGCTGTGTCGCTGGCACTCGCGCCGCGGCTGTCCGTGACCGTCAGCGTGGCGGTGTAGACGCCCGCCGTGGCATAGGCATGGGTGACGGCGATACCGGAGGCGGTCCCTCCGTCGCCGAACCTCCACGCATACGAGACGATCGTCCCGCCCGGGTCGAAGGAGCCCGAGCCGTTGAAGGTGAGCGTGCTGAGCGTCTGGGTGAACTGGTCGGGACCGGCGTTCGCGACCGGGGCGAGCGATCCAGCCAGCGTCGACGTGGTGGATGTCGTCCCCGTCAACGTAGTGGTCGTAAACGTCGTGGTGGTGAACGTGCCGAACGTGGTCGCACCGACGGTACTGGCGAGGAGGAACACGGGCACTGTCAGCTGCCACCACCGCTTCACACCCATCCGGAACCTCCGTGCGGGAGGTCGGCGGTCGCAAGAAGCGCGCCACCGATACGTGGTCGAGCTTCACAAGCGCCCTGCGTTTTGGCCCGTTCATTCGATGACTCGTGTCCACAACAATGTCCGGCGTCCTCAGCAAACGCCGTGACTTACGCGATCATGATCATTCGGCGCGTCCGTTCGAGCGCTCTCTCGTTCGCCTATACGATCGACCCCCCTAGCGCCGCCGGAAGCCATCTCCATAGATAGGGCTCAAACGGCTTCGACGCGGCCAGCGCATCTGCCTTGCCAGTTGCGCTATCGCCACGAATCAGCGGCCCTAATGAGCTCGTTGCGCCTCGATTAGTCCTTTTCAGCAGACCCGTGGTGCCGGTAGCGTGGTATTGAACGGGCACACACGAAACAGCTAACGCGCGCAAGGGGTGCTAGACGATGACTAGCATAGCGCGAGCCTTGCGGATCACTGGCGGGAGCCTCGGCTTGATCCTGCTCGTGATCACTGCAGGACCACACTCGGTCGCCCGCGCACAGCACGGCGCTCAGATCCAGAAGACCTGCGTCAATGCGACTCGGTTCGCCTGCCTCCAGGGCACCACGTTCGGCTGCCCGGGCATCAACGCCGGCGACGCCTGTAGGACTGCGGCCGACTGTCCCGGCGGAGGGCTGCAGACGGTCTGCGTCGGCGGGAGGACGACGGCGGGCATGCCCTGCGACCCGAACAATCCTAGCGAGTGCGAGACTGGTGTGTGCACCGCAGCCATCTGCGTGGGCGGCCCCAATGGCGGGACGCCGTGCACGTCCGCGGACCAGTGCCCCGGCGGGGAGTGCACGCCGTGCGTGCCCATTCCCATCGCCAACGTGGGCGAGCCCCTGGTCTGTACGATCACGGTGATCAGCGTGGACCCCGTGGACCGCATTCGCCTCGACACCATCACCGACGAGATCACGAGCCGCTCGCCGATCGTCCCCACCCCCAATCTGCTGCCCGGCTTCGGGTTCTGCCGCCCCAGCGCGACGCCTGGCATCGCCGGCCGCATGTGCACGATGAATGACCAGTGCCCCGGCAGCTCGTGCTCGATCGGCTCGACGTGCGAGGGCGGCATCGAGGCGGGCCTGCCGTGTCCGACCCGCAGCGATTGTCCGGACGGGACCTGCTTTGACTGTCGCGGCGGGGTCTGTCGCGTGAGCCCGCACTGCGAGCTCGACCCGAACAAGCTCTGCATGTCGCAGGACGACTGCGCCCCCACCGCGAGCGGGCCGTGCGTCGTCGTCCTCGGGCAGCTGGGCGATCAGGTCAACGTGCCACTCCACCCCCACTGCAGCGAGACGGCGAGCGAGTTCTGCATGACGGACGCCGAGTGCCGGCCGCCGATGTGCACGATCTGCGCCCCGAGCGAGACCTGCGTCGGTCCGGACCTCACGGTGCTCGCCAGCGACACCAACCCGCTGACCGACCTGGCCCGAACAGCCGGCATCGACGAGGGCACGCTGCGGCCCGTCCCACTCACCTTCCCGGGCAACGTCTGCATTCCGCCGTGCGAGGGCAGCGCTCCCACCTGCAACGGCACCTGTCCCACCGGCGAGTCCTGCGTCGCGACCCCCGCGGGCTGCGTCTGCGAGCTGCCCTGCGCGAGCACCTCGCCGCCCACGTGTAATGGCACCTGTCCCACCGGCGAGTCCTGCGTCGCCACCCCCGCGGGCTGCGTCTGCGAGCTCCCGTGCGCGAGCACCTCGCCGCCCACCTGTGGCGGCTCCTGCCCCACCGGGCAGTCGTGCGTGGCAACGCCCTCGGGCTGCGTCTGCGAGCTGCCGTGCGCCAGCACTTCGCCGCCCATGTGTAACGGCACCTGTCCCACCGGCGAGTCCTGCGTCGCGACCCCCTCGGGCTGTGTCTGCGAGCTCCCGTGCGCGAGCACTTCGCCGCCCATGTGTAACGGCACCTGTCCCACCGGCGAGTCCTGCGTGGCGACCCCTTCGGGCTGCGTCTGCGAGCTGCCGTGCGCGAGCACTTCCCCGCCTACGTGTAACGGCACCTGTCCGACCGGGCAGTCGTGCGTCGCGACCCCTTCGGGCTGCGTCTGCGAGCTCCCGTGCGCGAGCACCTCGCCGCCCACCTGTGGCGGCTCCTGCCCCACCGGGCAGTCGTGCGTGGCCACCCCCTCGGGCTGTGTCTGCGAGGTCCCGTGCGCGAGCACGTCGCCGCCTACGTGTAACGGCACCTGTCCCACCGGCGAGTCCTGCGTCGCGACCCCCTCGGGCTGTGTCTGCGAGCTCCCGTGCGCGAGCACTTCGCCGCCCATGTGTAACGGCACCTGTCCCACCGGAGAGTCCTGCGTGGCCACCCCATCGGGCTGTGTCTGCGAGCTGCCCTGCGCGAGCACTTCGCCGCCTACGTGTAACGGCACCTGTCCGACCGGGCAGTCGTGCGTCGCGACCCCCACGGGCTGCGTCTGCGAGCTCCCGTGCGCGAGCACTTCGCCGCCTACGTGTAACGGCAGCTGTCCTACCGGGCAGTCGTGCGTGGCCACCCCCTCGGGCTGTGTCTGCGAGGTCCCGTGCGCGAGCACCTCGCCGCCCACCTGTGGCGGCTCCTGTCCCACCGGGCAGTCGTGCGTCGCGACCCCCACGGGCTGCGTCTGCGAGCTCCCGTGCGCGAGCACCTCGCCGCCCACCTGTGGGGGCTCCTCCGCCCACCTGTAGCGGCTCCTGTCCCACCGGGCAGTCGTGCGTCGCGACCCCCACGGGCTGCGTCTGCGAGCTCCCGTGCGCGAGCACCTCGCCGCCCACCTGTGGGGGCTCCTGTCCCACCGGACAATCGTGCGTCGCGACTCCCTCGGGCTGTGTCTGCGAGGTCCCGTGCGCGAGC
>VBKF01000060.1 GCA_005888095.1 Deltaproteobacteria bacterium
CCACGGGCTGCGTCTGCGAGCTCCCGTGCGCGAGCACTTCGCCGCCTACGTGTAACGGTAGCTGTCCTACCGGGCAGTCGTGCGTGGCCACCCCCTCGGGCTGTGTCTGCGAGATCCCGTGCGCGAGCACCTCGCCGCCCACCTGTGGCGGCTCCTGTCCCACCGGGCAGTCGTGCGTGGCAACGCCCTCGGGCTGCGTCTGCGAGCTGCCGTGCGCGAGCACCTCGCCGCCCACCTGTGGCGGCTCCTGTCCCACCGGACAATCGTGCGTCGCGACTCCCTCGGGCTGTGTCTGCGAGCTCCCGTGCGCGAGCACTTCGCCGCCCATGTGTAACGGCACCTGTCCCACCGGCGAATCCTGCGTGGCGACCCCTTCGGGCTGCGTCTGCGAGCTGCCGTGCGCGAGCACCTCGCCGCCCACCTGTGGCGGCTCCTGTCCCACCGGACAATCGTGCGTCGCGACTCCCACGGGCTGCGTCTGTGAGCTGCCCTGCGCGAGCACCTCGCCGCCCATGTGTAACGGCAGCTGTCCCACCGGACAGTCCTGCGTGGCCACCCCCTCGGGCTGCGTCTGCGAGCTGCCGTGCGCGAGCACCTCGCCGCCCACCTGTGGCGGCTCCTGTCCCACCGGACAATCGTGCGTCGCGACCCCCTCGGGCTGCGTCTGTGAGCTCCCGTGCGCGAGCACCTCGCCGCCCACCTGCAACGGGACCTGCCCCACCGGCGAGTCCTGCGTCGCAACCCCCTCGGGCTGCGTCTGTGAGCTGCCGTGCGCGAGCACCTCGCCGCCGATGTGCAACGGCAGCTGCCCCACGGGAGAGTCCTGCGTCGCGACCCCTTCAGGCTGCGTCTGCGAGCTGCCCTGCGCGAGCACCTCGCCGCCTACGTGTAACGGCAGCTGTCCCACCGGGCAGTCGTGCGTGGCGACCCCCGCGGGCTGCGTCTGCGAGCTGCCGTGCGCGAGCACTTCGCCGCCCACGTGTGGTGGCAGCTGTCCCACCGGGCAGTCGTGCGTGGCCACCCCCTCGGGCTGCGTCTGTCAGACCCCGTGCGCGAACAGCGCGCCGGCCTGCAACGGCACCTGCCCCGACGCCCAGGTCTGCGTCTCGACCGATGGTGGCTGCATCTGTCAGGCGGCGGGCTGTCGCATCACCGGCGGCGGTGCGATCGCCGGAGGCGGGGTCGATCCCACCGTCATGGCCGAAACCAGCGTGCTGACGGAGTTCGCCGGCCAGGTCGGCGCGCCCTGCGGGTGCTTCGGCTGCTTCGACAACTTCGATCCGAAGCGCGCCTCCGTGCAGGGCGAATGGAAGTACAAGCTCAAGAAGCACGGCGGCAGCCTGCATGCGAGCATCTTCAACAGCCTGGTGTGCAGCTGCCTCGGCGGGAGCGTGGGATCGCTCTGCCCGAGCGCGGAGCATCCACGCACGCCAGCGGACCACATCTGCGTCACCGGCATCGCGGACCTCAGCCCGGACACCGGAAACGGCAATAAAGCGTCCACTCCCGTCGCGTTCCGCTTCGAGGCGACCGACAACGGCGAGCCGGGAACGGGTGACGTCTATGAGATACACATTCTCGGGCCGGCCCGGGGCCAGACGACGACCGACCTCGCCAAGGCGATCTGCTGCACCCGGCCGTTCGTGCAGCCCCCCGGGACGACCGTATTTGCCAACGACCTCGGGACGATAATCCGCGGCAACATCCAGATCCACCCGGCGCTGGCGAAGTCGACCGACGGGACGTGTCCGCCGCCGAGCGGGATGTGCGTGTCCATCCCCTGAAGGACGAGCTCGAGAACGACGGGCCGCGCCCGCCCGGCGGCCCGGTCGCTACCAGGAAGCCAGCAGGAAGATGTCGTCCATGCCGGCGCCCGCGAGCGGGGTGCCGTCGAAGTCAACCCGGAGGCGATAGCCGCCGGTCACCACGGATCGGCCGCTGCCGTCGGCCGCGACGGCGTTGCCGGCATCGGAGTCGGCGCCGCCGAAGCGCTGTGCCCCGAGCGGGGTGCCGTCCGCGGCGTACCGCGCGACGAAGATGTCGGTCCGGCCGGCGCTGATGAGCGAACCGGTGCCGAAGTTGACCGCCGCCTGGAAGATCCCGGTCACCGCCACCTGGCCGCTCGCGTCCACCGCGATGCCCCTGCCGGCGTCATCGTAGATGCCGCCCGCGAGTCGCGACCACAGGTAGGCACCCGCTGGGGAATACTTCGCGACGAAGACATCCTTGTGCGCGAAGCTCCTCGCCCAGCCCCCGCCGAGGTCGATCGAGCTCTCGAACGACCCGGTCACCAGCACGTTCCCGCTCCCGTCGCACGCGACACCATTGCCGGCGTGCGTGGCCAAGGCGCTGCCGAAGCGCCGCGACCAGACGTGACCGCCGGTGGGCGAGAGCTTGGCGAGGAAGATATCGACGCCGGCGCTGGTGAGCGCGCCGCCGCCGAAGTCGGCCGGCCCCGAGAACGCGCCGGTCACGTCGATGTTGCCGCTCGGGTCGACGGCCACCGCGTTGCCGGAGTTGGAGAACGAGTCCCCGATGCTTCTCGACCACAGGGGTGCGCCGGCGGACGAGAACTTCGCCACGACGATGCTGTAGCCGTTGGCCCTGATGCGGCCACCGCCGAAGTTCGACCCGCCACCCGCCGTCCCGATCAGCACGACGTCGCCTCCGCTGTCGACCGCGACGCCATTGCCGACGTCGCTCATCGCGCCGCCGAACGCCTTCGACCAGACGGGGTCGCCGGCGGCGGTGTACTTCGCGAGGAAGACGTCGTCGCCGCCGGCGCTGGTGAGCGGTCCCGTGCCGAAGTCGACCGTACCGCTGAACTTTCCGGTTACGAGCACGTTGCCGTTCCCGTCGACGGCGACCGCCCGGCCCGTGCCCCCGCCGAGCACGCCGCCGAGGCACTTCGACCACAGCGCCGCCCCCGTCGGCGCGTACGTCGACACGAAGACCGCGGTCGGCGGGCACACGACCCCGCCGCCGAAGTCCACGCTGCTCTCGATCCGCCCGGTCATCACCGCATTGCCGCTCCCGTCCAACGCCACCCCATAGGCCACGTCGCTCGCCGCGCCACCGAAGCCGCGCGCCCACCCGGCCCCAGCCGCCCCCGTGATGGTCACGAGGGCCGAGTCGGTACCCCGCGCGCCCCGATCATCCATGACCGTGAGGGTCGCGGTGTAGCTGCCGGGCGCAGTATAGATGTGGCTCACCGTCGCGCCGGTGGCCGACGTGCCATCGCCGAAGTCCCAGCTGTAGGACACTACGGTGCCACCGAGATCGGAGCCGGACCCACTGAAGGTCACGGCGCTGCCCACCGACGCCGTCTGGTCCGGGCCCGCGTTCGCCACCAGCGAGCGCTTAGCAACCGAGACCAGGGCCGTGTCGCTCGCGCGCCTTCCCCTGCTGTCGGTCACCGTGAGCATGACGCAGTACGTGCCCGGGGTGGTGTACGCGTGCGAGACGACGCTCCCGGACGCCGAGCCGCCGTCGCCGAAGGTCCAGGCGTACGCGTTGATCGTGTCGTGCGGATCGAAGGAGTCGCCGCCATCGAATCGGACCGTGGTCATGGTCTGCGGGAACTGATCCGGGCCGGCATTCGCGATGGGACAGCGCCCTCTCCCGCGACGACACCGCCGGCGATGACGCTTACCACAACGACGAGCTACAGCACGCGACGTCGTCGTGGTCGGAGGCCCGGTCGAGGTCGTGGTGATCGCGGTGCTGCTCGATACGGCCGTGGCGACGGGCGAGGGCGCGACAGCGGTTTCTGCCGTGGTATGGCCGGCGATGAGAAGAAGAAAGACAAATGACAGCGACCCGGATACACGCCTGGCACCCATTCAGAAGCTCCGCGCCGAGGCCACCGAGTGCAAGGCGTGCGCCAAGGCGAGCGGACGCCTGGACGTGTAGACCCGGAGAAGCGCCAGCGACCGCGCGGCACTTCTTTGACCCCGCTGGGCAAGAGTGGGCAGGATATCCGCTCACGGCAGCGGCGGCGCACCGCAGCTCGGGGCGCCTCCATCGCATGTGCCTTAGCGGCTGCGAGGCCAACGAATTAGGATTCGTCACATAGGTGGCCCTCGTGAATTAGCGAACTGCCAGTAGCCGTGTACGCGGTGTTCGGCTATGGCTCGCCTCGAGGCCCCGGCGCCTCTCCAAGACAACAAGGGCTACCCAGTGAGACCCAACGCTTGGGCTTTCGGCGGGACCGGAAGCGTCGCAGGGTTGTTGCTCGTCGCATTGGCCGCCCGATCGCCGTCGGTGGCTCATGCGCAGGCGCAGGTGCATGGCGGCCAGATCATCAAAGGCTGCACGGACCCGCGCGGCGGGAAGTCGCCGCGGCCGTTCGTTTGTGTAGGTGGGACCAGGGACAGTCAGCCGTGTGCGACGAACACCGATTGCCCGCCTCAACCGGGACCGACGTGCGGCGAGCTGGTCACCTGCGTGATCACGGTCCGGAACGCCGACACCTTCGGTGACGCCCTCCGCATCGATCGCATCGAGGATGCCATTCAGCTCGGCAGCGGCCCGCTGGACCACAGGCTTCCATTACTTTGTATCGGCGGGACGAGGAACGGCCAGCCGTGCGCGACGAACTCCGACTGCCCGACCCAACCGGGACCGACATGCAGCCCAAGCGATGGCGGCATCTTCGACCTGTCATCCGATCTCCGCGGAGCGTGCGTGGGCGGCACACGCGCCGGGCTCGACTGCGGTTGCCCGGGCGGCACGTGTGGGACCGAAACGCCACGGCTCTGCACCGGTGGCAGTCGTCCCGGCCTCCAGTGCGATTGCCCCGGCGGCACGTGCGCAACGATTCTACCCCGGCTGGGTCAGCAGGTCGTCGTCATCGACACGTACACCGCAGACGCCGGCATCATGGGCGTCCTCATCGATGACGTCATCGCAGACGGCGCAGACCTCGGTCTCGGGAACCCGACGGACCTTTGCCAGGACTCGCAGCCCAGACCGGCCTGCTTCCGGCTCGGGGAAGGCGACGTGCTAACGGTTGCGACCACCACCACGACCACGATTCCTCCCTGCGTGGCCTCCGCCCCCGCCTGCAACGGCACCTGCCCCACCGGGGAGTCGTGCGTCGCGACCCCCGCGGGCTGCGTCTGCGAGCTGCCGTGCGCCAGCACCTCGCCGCCCACCTGCAACGGCACCTGCCCCACCGGGGAGTCGTGCGTCGCGACCCCCGCGGGCTGCGTCTGTGAGCTCCCGTGCGCCAGCACCTCGCCGCCCACCTGCAACGGCAGCTGTCCCACCGGCCAGTCCTGCGTCGCGACCCCCTCCGGCTGCGTCTGCGAGCTCC
>VBKF01000061.1 GCA_005888095.1 Deltaproteobacteria bacterium
CGGGATCGCCCCGGAGAAGCAGCGGCAAGCCGCCCAGGTCATCCGGAGCAACGCCAAGATGACGGCCCGTGTGGCAGAAGACCTCATTGACGTCTCGCGGATCGCGCTCGGGGAGATGCGCTTCGTCCGCGAGCACGTCGATATGAGCACTCTCGTGAGCAACTGCGTCGCAAGCCGCGAGGCGAGCGCCCGCGAGGCGGGCATCGAACTCGAGTCCGCGCTCACCCCGGTGGTCGGCGTCGAGGGTGACCCTGTCCGCCTCGCCCAGGTGGTGATGAACCTCGTTGGGAACGCCATCCAGTACACACCCTCGGGGGGGCATGTGCGAGTGACCCTCTGGCAGTCCGGAGCGCAGGTGGTGCTCGCCGTGACCGATACGGGGCGCGGGGTCGGTGCCGCCGACGTTGAACGGATGTTCAAGCCGTTCGTCCGGCTCGGCGATGGTGGGGCGCTCGGCGTGGGGCTGGCCATTGCGCGGCACATCGTGCAGGCGCACGGAGGAAGTATCCATGCGGCGAGCGCGGGGCAGGACCTCGGCACCACGGTGACAGTCGCTATTCCGGCCTCGGGAATGCGGAAGAGCATCCCCGTCCACCGGCGGCGATGGTTCCATATTGGGGGGCGCCAGGCTGGCCTCCCTGGCCTCGCGCACTAGAGAAGAGCGACGGGCACGGTCACGTCGCACCGCTCGAGCAGCTTCGCGAAGCGCCGGAGGGTTCGGATGCGAAGCCGAGCGTCCGCCGCGAGAGCGTGATTGATGATGAGCTCGAGCTTCTGAAGCCTTGGACGCATCTTCGGCCTGCTGCACTGCTTGGCGCGGCAAGTCAGTGCGTTCGCGCATTCCCTGTGCCGACAACCAGCTCGCGGATCACCTGCGAGACATGGCCGATCGCACACCGGCGGATCACCAGGCCGGCAGACGTTCGCTTCGCCGGTGCAGTGATCGCCCACGGTGCAGGGGTCGCCGTCGTCGCATGTCTCGATCGCTGGCTTGAAACGGTCCGGCGGGCAATCGTTCGACAACCCATCGCACGATTCGGCTACGTCGCACGGACCGGCAACCGGGCGGCAGATGTCGCGCCGCTTGACGTCGCCGGGACAGGTCGCGCTCGTGCCCGTGCAGTGTTCGGCGGCGTCGCACACGCCGGCGGCCGGGCGGCATTCCGTCCTCGGCGGCATGAACCTATCGAGCGGGCACTGGGCGCTGCTCCCCGTGCAGGTCTCCGCGACGTCGCACGGTCCCGCAGCCGGACGGCACACGGTCGACACGTCGCGCAGTGCGTCTGCCGGGCAGCTCTCGTTCACGCCGTCGCACAGCTCCCCGACATCGCAGGGTCCCGCCGCTGGACGGCACACCGCGCCCGTCGGCTTGGGATCACACCCCCGGTGGGGATCGCAGGTGCCGGTGAGACAGGCCCCCGAGCACACCTTCGGCACGCAGCCGGCCGCTGGATCGCAGATGAGACACGGACCATCGCACACGAGTGGTGCACCCCCACGGCAATTTCCGCCGCCGTCGCACGCGTCGTCGACGGTGCAGGCGTTCCCGTCGTCGCACGGCGTTCCCGCGGGCTCGTCCATACAGCCCTTCGGGTCGCAAAGCGGGATGGTCGCCGCAATTCGGCTCCCCGACGGGTCCCGCTTCGCGACCTCCAGCACGAGCGGCGCGAAGCAGTCGAACGGCATGCGGAAGGCGAGCATCGTCGGGGTGACGGCATCGGGCCAGAAGTCGTGCTCCCCGGTGGCGTCTGCCAGCAGGGTACCGTCCGCCGCCTTGATCCGGATGCGATTGGCGTTCGTCTGCTTGTTCGCCAGCTGGACGGCTGGGTTCGCGATCGAGCATGGGCAGCTCCCGTTCACGCACGGGCCCGTGGGACACGAGCCGTCGTCGGCGCATACCGGCAGGTCCGCGCAATTGAGAACGCGGTCGACGAACAGCGGGCTGCCTTCGATCGCGTTGAAGTCGTCGCCGAAAATGCGGACGATGTCGCCCGCCTGTGGTCGCGCGGGGCTGACGCGGGACAGCACCGGCGTCCCGGCGCGCGGGCTGCGAGGGAGACCGACGGCGACCATCGCACCCGAGGGCGAGCTGTAGATATCCTGTGCCCGCACGGCTGCGGGGTCGCATACCGCCCCGCTGCCGCAGTGCTCCCACTGGTTCCCCTCGGCCGGTATGGTCGCGTCGACGTTCATCACCTGGAAGTTCGCGCCCGTCGACGCCTTCTTGTTCGCCGCGAAGGCGTTCCGTCCCGGCTCCAGCGCGTCGCCGTAGCTCACGTTGGGAGCCGCTGCCGTAACGGCTCCGGCGCCACGAGGGAGGGATCCTGGCTCGCACTTCGTCATCGTTTCACACGCGGTGTCGAGCGTCCCGTCCGGGTTGGTGCAGCAGTCCTCCTTCGTCGAGCAGGGTACGGGTAGCTCGCAATCGCATGGCGAGGGGGTGCAGGTCCCCGTCAGGTTCCCGTGCCGGTTGCACACGAGCGCGACCCCGTGGAACGTCGCCACGGGCGTGGCATCGGCGGCACCGTCGGCAGTCGTCTCGACCTTGCTGCCCGCGAACTGACTGTCCGCCACGTAGTCATTCTGGAAGGTGGCGCTGGCGTTGTTCACGACGGAGAGCCCGCGATCGCCCGACAGCCGTACGACGTTTCCGTCGGTAGCGAGCGTGCTCTGGGGCGCCGGACCGCCGACCGTGATCCCGTTCTGGGCCCTACCCGGCACGTTGTGCTGCACCACGTTCTCGGCCGCGACGACGTGACCGCCGAGCGTACTCAGGATGCCGCCGTTTCGATTGTCGTGCAGGCAGCTCCGCTCGATCGTCGCGAAGCCGCCGAAGTCGACTTTGACGCCTCTGTCCGCGGCGCCCGTGATCCGGCTCTCCACGATCACGTTGTCGCCCGGGCCCTGGTCGTCGGGCTGTCCGGCGTCGGAATCGACGCTCAGCGCATCACCGCACGTTGGTCCTACCACGAGCGAGTGCTCGATCCGGTTGCGACGGGCCTTCGAGCCGGTGATCGCCACGGTGTCGACCTGGCAGTCCGGCTTCGTGGTCGGGCAGTCCGGCTTTGCGGGGTCCGGGCAGTTCGGCCTGGTCGGGTCCGGGCACGTCGGCTGCGCAGGAGCGTACGGGCACGTCGGCTGCGCAGAGTTCTGTTGTGTGCGGCTACCCTCGAAGAGAAGACCCCGAAACACGTTGTCGCTTCCGTAGACGCGGAGGAGAGACAGCGCGCGTGTGCCAACGGACCACACGACGGCGCCGGGTTCCCCGTCGGCGTCCAACGCGTCGACCACGACGCGTGAGCCTGTAAAGCACAGGGCGGCGTGCCGAAGAGGTTCCGGATCGCAAGGGCCTCTCGCGAGATCGATCGTCCGGGACGCGCTCCGGCCAGGAAATGCCGTCCGGGCGAACGTGACGAGCGTCGGGCCAGGGTAAGCCGCGGCGGCAGCGAGCTGTGCCCTCAGGCTCGTCTCGGTCGTGTCCTCCACGACGAAGGTCTTCGGATAGATGGTCCAGCTGAGTGCGTTCGACGCCTCGGTCGGGCTACCCGCGACGAGCACGAGACGTTGCGCCTGCTGCTGCGGTGCGGAGCCGGGAACCGTCACTGCCAGCCGGTGAACCCATGCGCCGGGCTGAAGGGCGCCGAGCTGCCCGCAGCGGACGGTCCCGGACCCCATGCACGCCATGGTCTCCCGATAGCTGGTCGCGCCCGTCCCGACGCAGGTCGCAGCGTCCGCCGCAAGCTCACCCTCGAGCGCAACGTCGATGGTGGAAGCGGCGCTGAGGTTCTCCGCGAAGACCGTCAGCGTCGCGGTGCCGGGGCACGAGGGCTGTGCCGGAGCCGCCGTCCCGGTCAAGGCGAGAATCGCAAGTACAGACCAAGCCCCCCGCATGCGAATCCGAGTGAGCAAGGGGCATACCCCCAATCGACGGGGCGCAGCGGCATTCGGACCCGCCCGGGGGCGGGCTGTCCTTCTGGACCTTGCGCCGTTGCAAGCGCGCTAGGTCCATCGGGCGGCACCGTGACGGAGTGCCAGACCGACCCGAGCGAGGTCACTATCGTCACCGGCGCCCGCCGCCTCGGCTCCCCACATGTGATACGGGTCGCGGTGGACGTGCACCTGGTGCTCGCCGACGAGCGGCTACCCCGGCACCACTGTGAAGAAGGCCACGGGGCGCGACGCGCTCTCGCGTGTGAGCTAGCGGAACTTCAAGTGCGCCCATGGTGATTCGAACACCCGACCTTCTGATTCGTAGCGGGAGGCCGAGGCGCGCCATCCGACTCCATCCCGCTCATCCCGGCGTAATCGCTCGTTGCACGCCAGCGGTCACGCCGGGTGAAGCGGGGTGAGTCCGAATGAAGTGGTGACCACATGGTGACATTCCGCGCGACTGCTATCTTCGGGTGAATGAAAGGATGAACCCCCTTTGGAGGCGGTGAGGGTTGGCGAGCTTCCAAGGTGAGCAACCCCGACTGAGCTTTCCTGGTTTGTTGGCCCTCTTGACGCCGACCCACCGACGGTGGGAGGCTCCCGCGCAACCCGGGAGGAGGCACCCACAGCGCTTCCCCGTCACACCGGCACCACGGGAGGTAGCATATGTCGCCCCTCACACGAGGTGAGCTTGCTGCCATGCTCGCGGCCCTGATGCTCACGCTGGGCGTTCCCCGCGAGGTGACGGCCTACCGCCGCTGCAAGGCGGACGGCGCCCGCTGCAACACGAACCAGAGTTGCTGCAGTGGGATATGCACGGCCCACGTGTGCGGGACGCCCACGACGACGAACACTAGCACGACCACGAGCAGCACGACGACGACCAGCACGACGGGTAGCACTACGACCACGACGCTGCGGTTCGTGGACAACGGCGACGGGACGGTCACCGACAACCAGACGGGGCTCCAGTGGGAGCAGAAGGTCGCCGGGAGCAGCTGCCTGCACTGCGTGAACGACGGGTACATCTGGAGCAGCAGTGGGACCGCGCCGGACGGGACCGCCTTCACGAGCTTCCTCGCGACGCTGAACGGCGGGGCGACCGGCGTCGGCAACTGTACGAGCGGGGACGGGAGCACCCAGACGGGAGGGTTCAACAACCACTGCGACTGGCGGTTGCCGACCATCGCGGAGCTGCAGACGATCCTCGATACGAGCCAAGGGCAATGTGGCGCCGGCAGCGGCGCGTGTATCGACCCGACGTTCGGCCCGACCGGGGCGTCCCGCTACTGGTCGTCTACTACCAGCGCCAGCAACCCCTTCAACGCGTGGTTCGTGAGTTTCTTCGGTGGGTTCGCGAGCTCCGACATCAAGACCGACAACTTCTTCGTCCGCGCGGTGCGGGGCGGCTCGTGATCGACCATAGCGCATCGCGTCCGGCGAGAACGTCTACTACGTCTCGCGGCAGTTGGGGCACGCCTCGACGAAGCTCACGCTCGACACCTACGGGCGGTGGCTCCCGGCGCGTTCGACGACGGCTCCAGCCGTCTCGGGCCGAAGTGGTGACCAAGCGGGGGGTGAAACGGTGACCAGCGACGTGTGCTCGGCTGGAGAGAGGGCCTAACTACTTGAAATTCGGGAGTGCGCCCAGGGTGATTCGAACACCCGACCTTCTGATTCGTAGTCAGACGCTCTATCCAACTGAGCTATGGGCGCGTGACGAGAAACGCCTTGTACTGGCTGGACTTCCGCCGGTCAACCCGTGATCAGGACGACCGATGAGAAGCTGTCCCGACTGGTTCGT
>VBKF01000062.1 GCA_005888095.1 Deltaproteobacteria bacterium
CCTTGGTGACGTACATGCCCGGGGTGCCGGCCTCCACCACGAACGCCTTGATGCCGGCGCGCCCGGCCGAGCGGTCGAGCGTCGCCCAGACGACCACGAAGCCCTCCGACTTCTCGGCCGCCATCAGGCCTGCGGTACAGAAGATCTTCGACCCGTTCAGCACCCAGTGGTCGCCGTCACGGACCGCCGTCGTCTGGATCGCCGAGCTGTCGGAGCCGCAGCTCGGCTCGGTGATCGCCATCGCCGCCCACTTGGGCTTGCCGCCCTCGGTGAAACGCTTGAGGAAGCGCGCCTTCTGCTCCGGTGTTCCGGCCGCCGCGACGGCGGCCCCGCCGAGGCCGGCGTTCGGGATCGAGAGGTAGAGTCCGGCGTCGCCCCAGGAGAGCTCCTCGATGGAGACGCACATCCCGAGGTTCCGCTCCGAGGGCCCCTCCTTGGCCTTGCGGTCTCCCGTGCCGCCGATCGGGTTCGAATGCGAGACTGCCCACATCATGTTGAGGAAGTCCCAGGGCTTCTCGTGCTCGCACTCGTCGTACTCGCGGGCGATGGGCCGCATGGCCATCTCGGCGGCCTGGTGCGTCAGCTGCTGCATCCCCCTGAGGCCGTCCGACAGCTCGAAGTCGATCATGGTCGTTCCTCCCCCCTTGGGTCGGCGCTAGACGATGGCCACGCCGTCGAAGGTCGCGAAGCCGCGCGCGTTGCGCAGCCAGAGCTCCACGGGATGGTCGCGGATGTAGCCGTGGCCGCCGAGGACCTGGACGGCGTTGTCGGTGATCTTGAGCGAGGACTGGCTCGCATAGTGCCGCGCCAGGTAGCACTCGCGGGTCGCCGGCTGTCCCTTGTCGAGGCGGGAGGCCGCCTCCCAGGCGAGCAGCCGCATGGCGTCGATCTCGATCGCCATGTCGGCCAGCATGAACGCGATCGCCTGCTTTTGCGCGATCGCCTGGCCGAAGGCGCGACGGTCCTTGGCGTAGTCGCGGGCATGGTCGAAGGCGGCGCGCGAGACGCCGACGGCCAGCGCCGCGCTCGCCAGCCGGCCGGCGTCGACGAGCGGCCGGACGTCCGTCCCCTCGCCGCCGAGGCGGCTCGATGCCGGCACCCGCACGTCCTCGAGCCGCAGCGGGAAGGTGTCGAGCGCCTTGATGCCCATGTTCTTCTCGCGCTCGCCGACCGTGAGGCCGGGCGCCTTCCCCTCGACGATGAAGGCGGCGAGGCCGTCCGGCGCGCCGGCATAAACCAGGATGGCGTGCGCGTCGCGGGCGAGCGGCACCAGGCACTTCTCGCCGGTGATGATCCAGTCGCCGCCCCGACGCGTGGCGCGCGTCGCGAGCGCCGTCGGGTCGAAGTCCCAGCGCGGCTCGATGAACGCCGCCGTCGCGACCGAGAACTCCAGGCCCGTGAAGCGGGGCAGCCAGCGAGCGCGTTGCTCCTCGGTGCCGGCGACGACGAGCGGGATGGTGAGCAGCCTCGGGGTCAGCAGGTGGAGCGCCAGCGCCAGGTCACCGTAGGCCAGCTCCTCGAGCAGGACGGCCCCCGTCACCGCCGAGCGAGCATCCCCGTAGCCGCCCTGCGCTTCGGGGATCGTGGTCTGCACGAGGCCGAGCTCCCAGCCGCGGGCGACGACGTCGTCCGGCACGCGGTTCGCCTCGTCCGCCTCGCGGGCGCGCGGACGCAGGACCTCGCGCGCGAAGTCCGTCATCGTCTTGCGGATGAGCTCCTGCTCATCGGTCGGCTTGAAGCTCACCATGGTCCCGTGCCTCCTCCGATGGCCTTGCGCGCCGCGCCGCGGGGCGCCAGCCAGGCAGCCATCTGCTCGACGAGCGTGTCGAGGATCGCGCGCAGGTCGACCTGCTCCGGATCCTGGTAATGCTGGATCTCGGCCCCCATGATCGCGCCGGCGACGACGGCCGCCGCCGCCTCGGCGCTCACGTCCCCGCGCAGCACGCCGCGCTGCTGTCCCCGGCGCACGACGTCGGCGAGGAACACGCGCATGCGGCGGAGGATGTTGCGGAACTCGACCGACAGGGCGGGATTCGTGTCGAGCGCCTCCACCATCAGCGTGATGATGAAGCGGCGATGGCTCGAGACCGTGGCGTGGAAGAAGCAGACGTCGACGACATGACGGAGCGCCGCCATCGCGTCCAGCTCCGGCGTCACCTCCGCGAGGACCTGCCGCTCGAACTCGCCGACGTGGTCCTTGACCGCCTCGAAGAGCAGCTGCTGCTTGTCGCGGAAGTGGTAGTAGACCGCGCCCTTGGTGACGCCCGCGTCGCGCGCGATGCGGTCGATCGTCGTGCCCTGGTAGCCGAGGCGCGCGAAGCAGTCGATCGCGGCGCGCAGGAGCGGCTTGCGCGAAGGCTCGCGCCCATCTCCCCGACTGCGGCCGCGCGCCGCTGACATACTGAACGTTCAGTATCTCCAATGACGCGTGTAGTCAAGTAGATACGGCCACGGGGATGGACAATTACGCTGCCGCTCCGCTACGTACGCGGAGGGGGCCGACAGCACCAACGAAGAAGGAGTCGCAGATGATCAGAGCCGCCGTCCTCGCTACCGCCGTGCTCCTGCCCGCCCTCGCGCTGGCCGACGAGGTCTGGCGCTGGAAGGATCCGTCGGGCGGCCTGCACTACTCGAACGTGCGCGCCCACATCCCCCGTTACGCCGAGCCCGTCGCGACAGAGATCGGCCACGCCTCGCTACGGCCCCTGCCGGCGCAGGCCGCCGTGCCGCGCGCCCAGGCTTACGAGGCACCGCGCGAGGCGCGCATCCCGTTCCGCTCCGAGCTTCGAGCACTAGGGAGCTGCTGGCCGTTCGGCTTCCCCTACGTCATCGTCAACAACCCGCATGAGCTGGCCGACCAGCTGAAACAGGCCTCGCTGCTCGACGCGCTCGGCGTCCCCTGGCGCAAGGGCTGCTGCCTCTGACGAGCGCGTCGAGGTAGGAAGCACGGCCGGCGGCCGGCGCGTGCTTCCCGGCTCCCCGCCTGTCAGATGTAGGCGCCGCCGTCGACGCGCAGGATCTTGCCGGTGATCCAGGCGCCGTCGGCGGAGGCCAGGAACACCGCCGCGCGGCCGATCTCGCTCGGCTCTCCGGCCCGGCCGAGCGGGATCGTCTGCAGAACCGCGTCGCCGTGATAGCGGAGGAGGCGCTCGCCCATCTCCGAGCGGACGACCCCCGGCGCGATGCTGTTGACGCGCACGCCGGCGGGGGCCACCTCCTTGGCGAGCACCTTCATCAGCGCGTTCACTCCTGCCTTGGCCACGTGGTAGGGCGCGCCGCCGGCGCCGGCCAGGTCGGCACCGATCGAGGAGATGAACAGGAGGACGCCCCGCCGCGCGACGACGTGAGGAACCGCTGCCCGCGCCGTCCAGAAGGCGCCGTCCAGGTCGGTCGCGAGCACACGCCGCCACTCCGCCGGGTCGACACCGGCCACGGGCGCGACGCGGGCCGCCACGCCGGCGTTGGCGACCACGATGTCGAGCCCGCCGAGGAACCCCACCGCTTCGGCCACCATCGCCTCCACCGCCTCGCGATCGGAGACGTCTGCCTGGAGGACCACCACACGCCTCCCGAGCGTTCGCACCTCCGCGGCGGTCTTCTCGGCGGCCTCGCGGTCGCGGCGGTAGTTGATGGCGACGTCGGCACCCTCCCGCGCGAACTCGAGGGCGATCCCGCGGCCGATGCCGCGCCCGCCGCCGGTGACGAGCGCCGTCTTGTCCTCGAGCTTGCCCAAGGCGCTCTCCGTTCGACGTCGAACCGGCGGGCTAGCGGACGATGTCCTCGCCGGCGTCGGCCAGCACGGTCATCACGTTGTCGCGGACCTCGGCGAATCCGCCCGTGATCTCAATCCTCGCCACGGCGCCATCGGTCTCGCGGTAGGACAGCACACCCGGCTCGAGCGTCGTGACCAGCGCGGCGTGGTCGGGGAGCACGCCGATCTCGCCGTACGCTCCGGGGGCGGTCACCTCGCGCACGTCCTGGTCGACGAGCTGACGCTCGCGGGTGTAGACGCGCAGCCGCATTCAACTCCTCCGGGGGCCCGTGCGCTGCTCGCGCGCTTCGCGCGCTGCGCTGCTCCGATGCCCCCGGACCCCGCGCCGCACGCGGCAAAGCCGCGCGCGGCTTCGCTGCGCTCGCCTCATGCGGCCATCCTTTGCGCCTTCTCGAGGACGTCGTCGATCGTCCCGACCATGTAGAATGCCTGCTCGGGGAGGTCGTCGTGCTTGCCCTCGACGATCTCGCGGAAGGCACGGATGGTCTCGGGGAGCGGGACGTAGACGCCCTTGAAGCCGGTGAACTGCTCGGCCACGTGGAAGGGCTGGGAGAGGAACTTCTGGATCTTCCGCGCCCGGCCGACGACGACCTTGTCGTCCTCGGAGAGCTCGTCCATGCCGAGGATCGCGATGATGTCCTGCAGGTCCTTGTAGCGCTGGAGAATGGCCTGGACCTGTCGGGCCACGCCATAGTGCTCCTCGCCCACGACCGCCGGGTCGAGGATGCGTGAGGTGGAGTCGAGCGGGTCGACGGCCGGATAGATGCCGAGCTCGGCGATCTGCCGCGACAGCACCGTCGTCGCGTCGAGGTGCGCGAAGGTCGTCGCGGGCGCCGGGTCGGTCAGGTCGTCGGCCGGGACGTAGATCGCCTGCACCGAGGTGATCGAGCCCTTCTTCGTCGTCGTGATGCGCTCCTGGAGCTCGCCGATGTCCGTCCCGAGCGTCGGCTGATAGCCGACGGCCGAGGGCATGCGGCCGAGGAGGGCCGAGACCTCGGAGTTGGCCTGCACGAAGCGGAAGATGTTGTCGATGAACAGGATGACGTCCTTCCCCTCCTCGTCCCGGAAGTACTCCGCGGCGGTGAGCGCTGCGAGCCCGACGCGCGCCCGGGCACCCGGCGGCTCGTTCATCTGCCCGTAGACGAGCGCCGCGCGCGAGATGACCGGGTTCCCGTCGGACAGCTTCGACTCCTGCATCTCGAGCCAGAGATCGTTGCCCTCGCGCGTCCGCTCCCCCACGCCCCCGAACACCGACACGCCGCCGTGCTGCTTGGCGACGTTGTTGATGAGCTCGAGGATGATGACGGTCTTGCCGACGCCGGCGCCGCCGAAGAGGCCGATCTTCCCGCCGCGCTGGTAGGGAGCGAGGAGGTCGACCACCTTGATGCCGGTCTCGAAGGCCTGGACCTGGGTCTCCTGGTCCGTGAAGGCGGGCGGCTCGCGGTGGATCGGGTAGCGCTTGGCGGCGACGATGGGACCCCGCTCGTCGACCGGCTCGCCGATCACGTTCATGATCCGGCCGAGCGTCGCCTCCCCGACCGGCACGGTGATGCCGTCGCCCGTGTCGCGCACCTCCTGGCCGCGGACCAGGCCGTCGGTCGAGTCCATGGCGATGGTGCGGACGG
>VBKF01000063.1 GCA_005888095.1 Deltaproteobacteria bacterium
CGACCTCGCGGAGGAAGACGTCGAGCCGCTCGTGGTTCCGCTGCTTGTGGACGCTCTTCTCGGCGCCGTAGCGCAGCTCGGCGACCGCCACCGAGCTGACGCGCAGGTCGTCGGGGGCAGCAGCCTGCAACCGCCGGGTCACGGCCGGGTAGCGGCCGGTCAGGTAGTCGACGCAGACGTTCGTGTCGAGCAGGTACTTCATGGGTCAGTCGAGGTCCGGGCCGGGCTCGGCCGGCGGCGGCTCGCCGGGATACGGGAAGTCGGCGGCGCTGCCCGCCAGGTCGAGGAACACGCGGCTCCATCGCCGCCGGGCCGGCTCGAGGATCACGCGCGGTCCCTCGCGCGAGATCAGCACCTCGCGTTGGTTCTCGAAGCGGTAGGCCTTGGGCAACCGCACCGCCTGGCTGCCGCCGCTGGTGAAGAGCTTCGCGCGCTCCTTCATGATGGCCGTCCTCCTGGCTCACCGTATATACGTGAAGTAGATACAGAGCGGCAACCCGCGGGAGCGCGGGCACGGAGGTTCCAGCCGGGTCTCCCACGCGCACCTGCTTGACCCGTGGTCTCGGTTCCCCGAGACTCCGCCCATGGCGAACCCGCCGGCGTTCGAGACGTTGGCCGTGCACGCCGGGCAGGAGCCCGATCCGGTCAGCGGCGCGGTGATGGAGCCGATCGTCCTGGCGACGACCTTCGCGCAGCCGGAGCCGGGGAAGCCCCTGCGCTTCGACTACTCGCGCAGCGGCAACCCGACGCGCGCGGCGCTCGAGGCGTGCCTGGCCGCGCTGGAGGGCGGCGCCAGTGCCTTCGCCTTCGCCAGCGGCTGTGCCGCGGCGACGACCCTCCTCCACACGCTCCGTCCCGGCGACCACGTCGTCTGCGGCGACGACGTGTACGGCGGCACGTACCGGCTCTTCGAGAAGGTCCTGCGCCCGCTCGGCATCGAGGCGAGCTTCGTCGACCTGCGCGATCCCGCGCATCTCGAAGGAGCGCTCACCGGGCGCACGCGCATGGTCTGGCTCGAGACGCCGACCAACCCGCTCCTCAGGCTGGTCGACATCCGTGCCGCCGCCGATCTGCTCCGGCCGCGGGAGATCCCGCTGGTCGTGGACAACACCTTCGCCTCGCCGGCCCTGCAGCGGCCCCTCGCGCTGGGCGCGACCGTCGTGCTGCACTCCACCACCAAGTACATCAACGGCCACTCCGACGTAGTGGGCGGCGCGCTCGTCACCAGCGATCCGGAGCTGGCGAAGCGGCTCGCCTTCCTGCAAAACGCGATCGGCGCCGTGCCGGGTCCGATGGACTGCTACCTGGTGCTGCGCGGCATCAAGACGCTGGCGGTCCGCATGCAGCGCCACGGGGAGACGGCGGCCGAGCTGGCCCGGCGCCTCCAGGGTGCCGCGGGAGTGCAGCGCGTCCACTATCCCGGCCTGCCGAGCCATCCGCAGCACGCCCTCTGCCGGCGCCAGATGCCGAGCGGCGGCGGGATGATCAGCGTCGAGCTCGAGGGCGACCTCGACCACGCGCGCCGCTTCCTGCGCGCGCTCCGGCTCTTCACGCTCGCCGAGAGCCTGGGCGGCGTCGAGTCGCTGGTCGAGATCCCCGCGCTCATGACGCACGCCTCGATCCCGCGCGAGCGGCGCCAGGCGCTCGGCATCACGGACTCGCTGATCCGCCTCTCGGTCGGGCTCGAGCACGTCGACGACCTGTGGCACGACCTGGAGGGCGGCCTGCACGCCGCCCGGCGCGCGTGAGCGGCTCGGCCCGCAGCGGCGTCCTTGCCCTGATCGGCAACACGCCGCTCGTCCGACTCGAGACGCTCGACACCGGCCGGTGCGAGCTGTTCGTCAAGCTCGAGAGCCAGAACCCGGGCGGCTCGATCAAGGACCGCATCGGCCTCGCCATGATCGAGGCTGCCGAGCAGAGCGGCACCATCCGTCCCGGCGCGACGCTGGTCGAGGCGACGGCGGGGAACACCGGGCTCGCGCTGGCGCTCGTCGCGCGCCGCAAGGGCTACCGGCTGATCCTCGTCATCCCCGACAAGATGAGCCAGGAGAAGGTCTTCCACCTCCGCGCTCTCGGAGCGGACGTGCGCATGACCCGCTCCGACGTCCCCAAGGGGCATCCGGAGTACTACCAGGACATGGCGGAGCGGATCGCGGCCGAGACCGGCGGCTGGTACGTCGACCAGTTCGGCAACCCCGCCAATCCCCGCGCGCACGAGACCACCACGGGGCCCGAGGTCTGGGAGCAGACGGGGCACCGGCTCGATGCGGTGGTGTGCGGCGTGGGCTCGGGCGGCACGATGACCGGGCTCAGCCGCTACTTCGCGCGCGTCGCGCCCCACGTGGAGATGGTCCTTGCCGACCCGGCCGGCTCGGTCCTGGCCGGGTACGTCGCGACCGGCAAGATCGGCGAGGCCGGCTCCTGGCTGGTGGAAGGCATCGGCGAGGACTTCGTGCCGCCCATCTGCGACCTCTCCCGCGTCCGGCACACCTTCACCATCGGCGACGAGGAGAGCTTCCTCACCGCCCGCGCGCTCCTGCGCGACGAGGGCATCCTCGGGGGCTCGTCGTCCGGGACGCTCGTCGCCGCCGCGCTCCGCTACTGCCGCGCGCAGGCGTCGCCCCGGCGCGTCGTCACCTTCGTCTGCGACAGCGGCAGCAAGTACCTGTCCAAGATGTACAACGACTTCTGGATGCAGGATCAGGGCTTCCTGCGCGGCGCGCGGCGCGGCGACCTGCGCGACCTGATCGCGCGCAGCCACGAGAAGGGCGCCGTCGTGACGGTCGCGCCCGGCGACGATCTGCTCGCCGCGTACTCGCGGATGAAGCTCTACGACCTCTCGCAGCTCCCCGTGCTCGAGGACGAGCGGATCGTCGGCATCCTGGACGAGTCCGACGTGCTGCTCGCCGTCTGCCGCGACGAGGGGGCGTTCAGGCGGCCGGTGCGCGACTTCATGACGAGCCGGCTCACCACCGTGCCGCCCGACGCCTCGCTCGAGTCGCTGCTCCCGATCTTCGACCGCGGGCTGGTGGCGATCGTGTGCCACGGGGACCGCTTCGTCGGCCTCATCACCCGCCTCGACGTCGTCAACTTCCTCCGCCGGCAGATGCGCTGACCGTACCTTGCCATCCCCCGGCTCCTCGGTCACGATCGCACGATGAAGGGACTGATCGTCTGCCTCGTCGCTGCTCTCTTGCAACCCGTGGCCGGCGACGGCATGTGCGCGGACATGACGACGGAGCACCCGAGCGGCAGAACTGATCACTTCCGGGTCGTTTCGAACGCCAAGAAGCCCTCACCCGAGGAGATCGCCACCGACCTGGAGGCGACCTGGCGAACGTTCCGGGACCTGTTCGGCGTCGAGCCCGCCGCCGTCGAAGTCGTGATCACCGTCACCTCCGGCGGCGGCGGATCCTCGGCGGACGCCGGGACCGAGTCCCCGGCGGGCGGCCCCGCGCATCGGATCGCCTGGACGATCGCCGAAGGGGAGCCGCTCGACAGCCAGCGCTTCAGCGACCTGTCACACGAGATCGCGCACATCTATTTCCTCGAGTACATGCATGCGGGCGGGCTGCATCAGGCCCACGCCTGGCTCCACGAGGCGGTGGCCTGCCACCACGAGAAGGAGCCGTCGCGCCGGCACCGGCTCCAGTGGATGCGCGATCACCTGCAGGAACGCATCCCGCTGGCCACGCTGTTCACGATGAAGAACCCGGTCAAGCAGAGCCCGCTGGTCGAGCTGACCGTCCAGCTCCACGAGAAGCTCGCGTCGCGCCGGCACCGGCTCCAGTGGATGCGCGATCACCTGCAGGAACGCATCCCGCTGGCCACGCTGTTCACGATGAAGAACCCGGTCAAGCAGAGCCCGCTGGTCGAGCTGACCGTCCAGCTCCACGAGAAGCTCGCGCGGGGCGAGATCACCGTGGACGAGCTCAACCGCCAGATCTCCGCCTACGCGTCCTCCCACGCCGAGGAGCTCTCCCGGAACGGCATCCGGAACATGACGTACTACGCCGAGTCGCTGAGCCTCTTCGAGTTCCTGCTCGAGACCGAGGGCAAGACGTTCATCCGTGAGATGTGCCAGGCCCTCCGGCGCGGGACGTCGATGGACGAGATCGTCCGGCGGCGGAAGGCCTATCCGAACGGCCTGTCGCAGCTGGAGGACGCGTGGGTGGCGTGGGTCCGCAATTCCTCGTGACGCGCCCGCCTCACCGGTCGCCCGGGCTGGCTCGCACCCCGAGGCGTTCGGGGACGAGGCGGTCGACGTCCTCGTCGGTGAGCAGCCGGTCGAGTCGCGAGACGCCGGCGCGGCCGACGAAGAACGTGACGGGCAGCCCGGCGGGAGCCAGGCGACGCGCGTCGTCGCGGGCGTCGTCGGCGAGCCAGTACAGGTCGTAGTCGATGCCCCAGTCTCGCGCGACGGCCGCCGCCTCGGCCGCATCCCCGACGTCCACGGCGATCGCGATCACGCGCACCCCCTCGCGCTTCCAACGGCTGGAGGCGCGGCGCAGCACCGGCACCTCGGCCCGGCAGGGCGGACAGTAGCTCGCCGAGAAGGCGACCAGCGCGGGCGCCTCGCCGAGCACTGCCGAGAGCGCGGTGGCTCGCTCCTCCCCGCGCCGGACGTGAAGCTGGAGCAGGTCCGCGGAGCCCTCTGCCAGGGCCGTCGCGAAGGGCAGCACGGCGGCGAGGGCGAGCGCCGCGGCTGCGCCCCTCACTTGACGGTGATCTGCCCCTTGTCGGGCAGCTTTCCGCCCGCGGGGTTCACGCCCGGCCCGAGGCGCGCGATGAGGAAGCTGTAGTTCCCCGCCTGCAGCGAGCAGAGGCTCGCGAAGCGGCCGGGTGGGATGGTCGCGGCCAGCTTGCCGTCCTGCCAGGCGAAGAGCTGCCAGGGCGCGCGGGTCCGTTCCTTCGCGCTCCCGAGGATGAGGCCGCACCGGATGCGGTCCCGCAGGTCCGCCGGCTCGGTGAAGGTGACCGCGATCGGACGCGTCGAGTGGTTCTCGAAGAGCACGGCGTCCTGGGCACTCATGTCGACGGACGAAGGCTCGAGGTGGTCGTTGTCGATGAGGATCGTCTTCGGAGCGTGCTGCGTGTGCGCGCCGAGCGGCTCCTCGACGGCCGGGACGCTGCGCGGCCAGAGGACGAGAGCGAGGACGGCGGCGGCAGTGAAGCGTGACGGCATGGTGCTCCTCCGGGTGGCCTGGATGCGGCGGTAGCCCGGACCGGTTCCGTGGTCAAGCGGCTCGGGAGCGGACCATGGAGGGGCCTAGAACGGCGCGCCAGCCCCGGCGAGGAAGGCAAGCTCCTCGGCCGTGGACGGGCGTCCCAGAATTGCGTTGCGGTGCGGGAAGCGCCCGAACCGCTCGATGACGGCGCCGTGCCGGCGGGCGTAGTCGAGGAAATCCTCGAACAGCGGGCGCTGGAGTGGGGAGACCTCGGCGAGAAGTCCTTCGAAGCACTCGACCGAGCGGCGCTGCGCATCGCGGTCCTCGGCGTGCTGGAGCGGCATGTAGAAGAAGACCCGCTCGATGGGACGGAGCAAGCGGTCCGTGCCGCGCTCGAGTCCCTCCAGACAGAGCGCCAGGGCCTTCGCGTCCTGCGCGAACGCTCGCGCCGTCCCCCGGTAGATGTTCCGGGAGAACTGATCGAGGAGGACGATCAACGCGAGCTGCCCGGGCGGCGTCGCGGACCAATGATCCAGCTCGCCTCGCGCTGCACGTTCGAGGTCGGCCTCGAACGCCTCGCGGCAGCGGCGGTCGACCTCGACGCTGGCCGCGAACCACTGCGCCCGGTGCGCCTCGTCGACGGTGCCGTCGGGACCCAGCGAGCCGAACCAGAAGCGGAGCACGTCCTCGAGGTGGTCGCGATCGGCACCGGCCACGGGTCACGTTCCGAACAGCGGCGACGAGATCAGGTAGTCCGCCGTGGCTCGGTTGCACGCGGTCGGCACGTTGTGGAGGACCGAGAGCCGCAGCAGCGCCTTCACGTCCACGTCGTGCGGCTGGACCTCGAGAGGCTCCCAGAAGAAGACCAGCACGTCCGCCGCGCCCGTGGCGATCAGGGCGCCCGCCTGGGCGTCGCCCCCGGCGGGACCGTGGAGCAGCATGCGCACCTCGAGCCCAACGCTCTCCCGAATGGCGTCTCCCGTCGCCGCCGTGGCGATGAGCTCGTGCCGGGACAGGGTGCCCGCGTTGAAGCGCGCCCACTCGACGAGGTCCGTCTTCTTGCCGTCGTGGGCGATCAGGATGATGCGGAGGCGACGCATGGGGCGGCCCGGATGGTGCATCGGAGGCGCGCCCGAGGCAACTGGCGCCTCGGGGGGTCGCTTGAGCGTACGCCCTGAGCTAGCGTCCGGCGCACGGAGGATCTCATGACCCACAACGATGCCATCCGGTTGTTTGCCAAGACCCTGCAGAACCTCGAGCGGTGGATGGACAAGGCCACCGAGCACGCGAAGGCCAAATCCTTCGAGGTCGACGTGCTTGCCCAGGCTCGCCTGGCGCCGGACCAGTACGCGTTCGTCCGCCAGGTGCAGTCCGCCTGCGACCAGGCGAAGTACGCGGCCGCGTACCTCGGCGGCAAGCAGGCGCCGTCGCACCCGGACACCGAGCAGACGTTCGCCGAGCTGCGGCAGCGGATCCAGAAGTGTCTCAGCTTCCTCGAGACCGTCCAGGCGAAGGACCTGGCCGGAGCCGAGGAGCGGAGAGTGTCTCCGCCTTGGCTCGGCGGCCGGTGGCTTCGCGGCGACGACTACCTGGTGCACCTGGCGCTGCCGAACTTCTTCTTCCATGCGACGATGGCGTACGCGATCCTCCGCCACAACGGCGTTGAGCTCGGCAAGATGGACTACATCGGCTCGATTCCGACGAGGGAGGGCTGAGCCGTCCGGTGTAGTAACCGGCGAGTCCTTCGGCGACGGGCGATGCGGGCTCGTTCCGCCCGCCATCGCGTAGTACGCTCTGATGAACGGATACCGGCCGATGCCACCGAGGGCGCACGCCAGCGACGCGGAGCTGATGCGCCGGGTCGCCGACGGCTCCGAGGAGTCGCTCGGCCTGCTCTACCGTCGCTTCGCCCGGTTGATCGTCGGCCTGGCCTCCCAGACCCTCGACCGGGCGGCGGCCGAAGACATCGTGCAGGATGTCTTCCTGGCGGTGTGGCGCAACGCGGCCACCTTCGACCCGGAGCGGGGCTCCGTGCGCGCGTGGATCCTGCAGATCGCGCATTTCCGCCTGCTGAACGAGTTGCGCCGCCGGAGCCGGCAGCCCGAGCTCGAGACCGATCCCGAAGGGCACGTGCTCGCGAGCCTCCCCGCGCGGGACCCCGGGCCGGCCGAGGCGGCGGCCGCGGAGCATCGCCGCGCAACCCTCCAGTCGGCGGTCGACGACCTACCGCCGCCGCAACGCCAGGCAATTCGCCTGGCCTTCCTCCACGACCTCACGCACGAGCAGGTTGCGGCCGAGCTCGGCCTCCCGCTCGGCACCGCGAAGACCCGGATCCGGGCGGGCCTGCAGAAGCTGCGCGGCCGGCTCGGGCCGCGCTGGGCCGCACTCGCCGCCTTCGGCTTGCTGGTCGCGCTCGGCGTCCGCTACCGATCCGAGCACGCGACGCTCGAGCGCTATGACCGCGCCCTGTCGATGGTCACGGCGAGCGACAGCGTGAACCTCCGGCTGGGCCCCGTGTCCGGGACGCCCGAGGAGGCGCACGCCCGCTACCGCGGCCGTCCTGGCGTCGGCATCGCCGTGGTCACCTTCTCCAAGCTCCCGCCGGCGCCCGCCGGCAAGACGTACCAGGCCTGGGTGCGGCATGGCGCCACCTGGACCTCGCTCGGCACTGCGCGGCCCGACGCGGACGGCAGCGCCCGCTTGATCGCCGAGAGCACCGCGCTGGCTGCGCTGCCCGACGCCCTCGAGGTGACGGTCGAGCCGCGCGCCGGAAGCGCTGTGCCGGGCGGGCCGGTCGTCCTCGCGTGGGCCCCATGACACACCGCGATGTGGCTCCCCTGGCGGTGAAGATCTTGCGATCTGCCATAGCAGGTTAGCGGCTGTCGATGAGGGCACGCAAGTGAGACTGAGAGAAAAATGTTACGGCGACTGCCTTGACAGTGGCTCGCAGCCGGCAGTACACGACCGGCTGCGGCGACGGGTGCGATCGTGCCGTCCCGTCGATCCTTGCGCGAGACGAAGGAGAACCGAGGATGCACCGTGCCCGGAAGCTCGTGGCTGGGATCGTATCGGCGGCGTCGATGATCGTGGGTGTGGTCGGCTTCGCGCCGGCCGTCGCTCACGGCGCGACCTGCAACGGTCTCTTCACCATCGACTACGTCGGCGCCCCGAATTTCGCGCTGCCGGGAGACACGGTGCGGGTCAGGTTGACCCTCGGCACCGGGAGCATCCAGGGCGGGACCGAGCTGAGCGTGAACCGGCTCCGGTTCTACCTCGACTGCAACGGGGACTTCGGCCTGGCGGTTCCCTGTACCGACGAGGGAAGCATCGTCGAGTACGAGGGCGATTCGACGATCACGACCACGTGCGACGGCGTCACCTGGTCGTCCACCCACGCGACGAGCGCGACGCCGAACGAGGTCGTCTTCACTCCGAGCACGCCGGTGGACATCCCGGCGGACACGCCCGTGGACCCGGGGTTCTGCAACCTCGAGTTCGACGTCAAGGTCCTCACCGCGAGCACCGACGGGACGCCGGACCAGATCGAGGAGACGACCGGCTACCTGGCGTCGGCCGACGATGCGAGCTGCGACAACACCCTCTCCTCATCGGGCCAACAGTCGAGCTCGATCCCGCTCTGCCCGTCCTGTCCCATCAGCGACTGTGCCGATTCGGTGTGCAACCAGGACACGGGCTCCTGCATGAGCACCGCAAAGCCCGCCAGCACGCCGTGCACGGACACCGACGGCAATGCCTGCACGACGGCGGGATGCGACGGCCGCGGTGTCTGCGACCAGAGCCACCTGGTGAAGACGTGCCCGCCGGACACGAACGAGTGCACGGACGACCCGCCGTGCAACCCGCAGACAGGGACCTGCGAGCACCCGCCGAAGCCCGCCAGCACGCCGTGCACGGACACCGACGGCAATGCCTGCACGACCGCCGGATGCGACGGCAACGGTGTTTGCAGTCAAACCCACGTCATGTGCGCGACCACGACCACCACGACTGCCACCAGCACCACGACCACGACGTCCACCGTCACGGCGACCACGCAACCCGAGACCACTCCCACCACGACCACGACCACGACCACCAGCACCACAAGCAGCACCACCACGACCGTTCCCGGCGGCTGCCGGGTGACGGGCGGCGGCCGCATCGACCAGACGTCCCCTGCGGTCAACTACGCGACGCATGGCGGGCAGGTGGGTGCGCCCCTCGGCTTCGTCACGGCCTTCAGCCCGGCAACCCCGTGCATCCAGGGCAGCTGGGAGCACGTGCGGCACGACAAGGGCGGGAACCTCCACGCCAAGAGCTTCGACAGCCTCGTCTGTGGCTGCCTCCCCTGTCCGGGGGATCCGGACCCCGCTGGCCACGCAGGTGCGCTCTGCAACCCCGGGGATCGCATCTGCGGGCCCGAGCCGCCGCGCGCCCCGGCGAACAAGATCTGCTTCACGGGGGTCGCGGGGCTGACCCTGACGAACGGCAAGAAGGACCGGGACGCGGCGTTCCGCGTCGACGTCGAAGATCACGGCGAGCCGGGCGGGAGCAGCGGGCCGCCGCCGCCCGACCGCTACCGCATGCGCATCTGGGTCCTGAGCGGTGACCCCGACGGCGCGAGCAACCTGGCCCTGCGGCAGTCGATCAGCTGCGGCGCCAGCCTCGACGAGGACATCGGCGCCCCGCCACCCGACATCGACGACGGGGGGGACACGCCGCACGGAAACCTACAGATCCACCCCGAGATCAACCACAAGGCGTGTCCATAGGCGCGAGCGGGCACTCCCGAGCCCGACGCTTGGTCACGCCCGCCCGTCAGCACGCTCCCGGCGTATTCGCCGACGACCGGAAGCGAGCGAGCCCGAGCTCCTCCCGGATGTCGCCGCTAACGGCGTAGAGCATCGGATCGAGCGGAATCCCCGTCGCGTCGGCCACGCGGTCGACGACGTTGAAGGCCGCGATCAGAGCACAGGTATCCACGAAGGCCTCGGGCGACAGCACGGCACGCACGGCGTGACGCTCGCGGGCGAGCACGTCGTCGTCATTTCCCATGACGGCGTCCGTGAAGGCGATCAGGCGCGCGCCGTGCTCGACGCCGGCGTCACCCTCGACCTTCCCGGTCACCGCGTTCAGGTCCACCGCCTCGCCGCAAACCTGACTGCTCGCACGGAGCAGTGCCGCGTGGGCGCTCGTTCAGTAGAAGCACTCGTTGAGCGCGGACACGCGCGCGGCGACGAACTCCATCTGCGGGCGGGCGAGCGCGCGACGCACCGTGGGATCCGGGATCTGTTCCACCGGCACGTAGTGCGCCGCCGACGACCTGCGCAGCGCGCGCACCTCGTCGGGCACGAGGCTGAGAGCGCGCATGATGTTCGGGACGAATCCGCCGCCGTACAGGTCCGCCTCCGGCCCGATGGCGTCCTCGGGTGCGATCATCGGCACCCAGGCCCCTTCGGGCTTCGCCCCGGCGGGCCGGTGCCGCGACGGCTCGCCCGGTCGCGGAGCGGGCAACGGAAAGGGCGGCACGCCGAACGCGCGGGCGAAGTAGTCGAGACCGGCCAGCAACGTCGACACGCCGACGAGCTCCACGTACCGGGCGACGTCCAAGCCGCCCGCGATCACCCCGTCGAACCAGCTCCTCGAGAGCCTCGCCGGATCGGTACGAATGCGGTGCACGGCATCGATGACGTTCTCGGGCAGCGCGTGCGGCCCGTCGTGCTGCCCCGTCGCTGCGCCCGGCGAGAGGCTCACCTTGCGCTCTCGACAGAGCGCGCAGCGAGCGGCTCCGCGAGACTCCGCCGCGATCGCGACCCGCTCCTCCCCCGTCCACCACGTCCCCGGAGAGCACAGGTGGTCGAGGAGGAAGCGGTGTGCCGCCACGAGGTCCTTGCGGACCGGGACTGGCGCGCGCCCGTAGTCGAGCTCGTCCGTGTCTCCCTCCCCCGGCTAGCAAGTGCCATATACCGAACCGCGGGTGCTGAGAAGGCGGGTCGTCGCCCGAGGCGGGACACGCCCGTGTTGCCTCGCTGCAAGACCCAGCCCTGCTCTGCGCGCGAGCCCATCGCGCGACTCCCTCCGGCGAACCCGCGGCCGGCGCGGGTTTCGCGATCCCCCCTCGCAACGCGGCACGATCGAGCGTCGCGCCGGTGCAAGGTCCGCTCGCCGCCGGGCACACCGCCCACAACCCGCAAAAAACATCTGCGGCTAGAGAAATTCTTCCGTAAACCGATTGACGCTTTCGCCGCTGCGGACATATAGCCCACCCTGTGCGCACGCGCACAGCGCAGGCGATGCGTGCTGCACGGGAGTAGCGACGTGAAGACCGTCAGCGGGAAAGGGGTCACCTCGTTCCTTCGAGTCGCGGTCCCGCTGATTCTGGCGGCGCTGCCGTCCAGGGCAGCTGCGCAGTCGCGCGACGCCGAGCACTACGAGCTGCTGCTCAACCGCGACGGGCACATCAAGGGGCTCGCGCTCATCAACGGCAACCTCGCGGTGAACGCGCCGGGCGGGCTTCTGAACCTCGGCCACGACGTGACCATGACCGACGGCCATGCCGTGGCGGGTGACACGGTGCGGGTTCAGGTCCGCGCGCGGGTCTTCGACGTGTTTGCGAACACGCTGCTGGCGGGTCGAGACAGCACGGTCGCCGGTACCGTCACCTCCATCCTGCCGCCCCTCTACGATTCCGAGCCTCTCGTCGTTCCCGATCCCTTCGATCCCGCGAACTTCCCGCCCAACTTTCCGATCCCCTGCGGAGGCCCCGACCGGGCGGGGGGGATGCATGAGACCTTCACCCTGTTGCCCGGCGCCTACGGCCCCGTCGCGGTCGGCGCGCTCGGCAAGCTCATCCTCCAGCCCGGGCACTATCAGTTCTGCTCGCTGGCGGCGCCCCACATCGGCGACATCGTCGTGAACGCCCCGGCGACGATCGACGTCGCCGGCTCCCTCCTCGTCGGCTCGCTCTCCACCCTCTTGCCGGTCGGGAGCCCCGCCCTGGTGGAGATCAACGTGATGGGCCCCATCGTCCGCATCGGGAGCGGCTCGATATTCAATGCGCGATTGTTCGCGCCGTTGGCGAAGCTGCGAATCGGCGGCAACGCGGTCGTCATGGGCCACCTGGTCGCCGACAGACTGCGGACCGACGCCGGCATCATTCTTTTCCCGTGCGGCAACGGCAAGCTCGACCAGGGCGAGCAGTGCGACGTCACGGCTCCCAACGGCGATCTCGCGTGCCCGGGCATGTGCGTCCCGCCCGGCCAGCCGAACGAATGTACCTGCACACCCGTCACGACCACGACAACCACGACGACGACGACCACCACCAGCAGCCCCCCCACGACGCAACCGCAGGTCACTCCCACCACGACCACCACCACGACGTCCACGCTGGCCGCCAGATGCGCCGTCGCCGCCACAGGTCCCTGCATCATCACGGTGAGCTCGCGACCGGGGGCCACCTTCGCCACCCTGCGCGCTGCGGTCGACGCGGCGGCGGACGGCACCGCCGCCTCCCCGACCCGGATCCACGTCAGCGGCCGGTGCGTCGGACCGCCGGTGCTGATCTCGCAGCGGTCGAACCTCGTCGTCGAGGGCGACCCGCCGCCGACCGCCTGTCCCGAATTCGGGCCCGAGCCGACCACGCTCACGTCGAGCTTGACCCCCGACGGCAGCACACCTCCGACCGGAAGCAACGGCGAGACGATAAAGGTTCTCTCGTCGACCAACATCTCGATCCGCTTCCTCAACCTGGTGGACGCGGATCCCGAGGACGCCGTCGACTACAAGAGCTCGTCGGGCGGCGACATGACGTGCAACTGCTGCGCGCGCAACGAGGAATGCTTCGAGATATCCGGTGGCAGCGGGTTCGCCGTGACGCAGAACCTCGTCACCGACAACGGGCACGGGATCAACACCGGGCATCAGGCGCACAACGTGACAATCACGAACAATACGGTCGTCAGCAACCGGCGCCCGTTCGGGTCCGACGTCGAGCAGGGCGACGGGATCACCATCTTCGAGGGCAGCACCGCGGTGTCGGTCATGCGCAACATCGTGAAGGACAACCTGGACGACGGCATCGATCTGGAGAACGCGAACTCGAACACGGTGACCGACAACGTCGTCACGGGAAACGGGTTCACGGCCAGCGGTGCGCCGAGCCCCGGCGGCAGTGGCATCGTGCTGCAGAGCTCGAACAACAACCTCATCGACTGCAACACGATCAGCGGAAACGCCGACGGCCTGACGGACAGGGCCCGGGTGATCTCCGGCACCGGCAACACCGGAAGCAACGTGACCGGCACGCCCTGCGTGCGCTAGCGCGCCTGCCCGCTCCGACACCCCACGGCGGCAAGCGCAATCACCGGCGAAACGTGTCGATAGCACGTATCGTCGGGATTTCTGATCGCAGACAACTCCGCTACACAGAGCCATCTGATCGTCGCATGGATCGCAACCCTCCGGCACGCCGTTCGCCTCTGGCGAGCGCCGCGCCGCGACACTTCCGTCACGCCCGCGCGCGCAGGCGCACGCCCGGCACCGACGCCCCTCGTGTGGACGCGGCTCGTTTCCGCACCGGGCCGATCCAGGGGCGAGGTTCGGCGAGCGGCGCGGCTCACCCCCTACGTCGCCCAGACGATCGTGGAGGATGCGCTGCGCGCCGGCCGCGGCACGCGTCTCGAGGTGACGGTGGTCTCGAGAGTGGACGCCGCCGGACTTGCGCAGCTTCGGGAGCACTTCTCCTCGCTCGCGGGCCGCGGCATCGACGTCACCGTCCACCAGGGCCGCGGCCCCTCCCCGCTCGGAGAGCCCGCCGCGCATCCGTGACCGCTGGCGCGATCTATGAGGTGAGCCCGGGGACGCTGACCTGCTGGCTGCCCAGACCTGATGGGCAATCGATGAGGCGACTCGCGTACGGAGTGCTCGCCGTCGCCGCCGCGCTCGCGCTGCTTGGTGTCGTCCTGTATGTCGCCGGCGCCCGGCAGACGGTCGCGATCCTCGCCCGGCTGAGCGGCCCCGAGCTCCTGGCGCTCGTGGCGGCCGCGTTCGGCGTCACGCTCTTCTCGGCCCTCGCCTGGCAGACCATCCTCGAGCGCGACGGGCATGCCCTGCCGCTCTGGCTGCTCTTCAGGCTCACCGTCTTGGCCTTCGCGGTGGGTTGGGCCATCCCATCCGGCTTCGTGGCCGGCATCGTGGCGGCGGCGTACTATCTCCGGCGCCGCGGCGTACCGCTCGCCCGCGGTCTTGCCTCCTTCGTCACCGGCCGCTTCTTCGAGATCACCGGCTGCGCGCTCATCTTTCCGGCGATTCTCCTCAGCAGCCTCGGGTCGCATGCCATCGTTCGGGGACTTGCCGTCGGGACGGTCTCGGCGGTGGGATTCGTCTACCTCGATCTGATCCTCCGCTGGCGCCTCGTACGCCGGTCGCTCGTTCGGCTCCGCCCCCTGCTGCCGGGCTTCAGCCGCCCGTCGCTCGACGCGGCCCTCGAGTTCTGCAGGGCGGTCGCCGACTTCTTCCGCGCTCCCCTGCCGCGCATCCTGCTCGTCGCCGGGTATGCCGTGCTCGCGGTGTCGGTCGCCTTCCTGCGGGCGCTGCTGACCGCGCGGTTCCTCGGGCTTCACCTCACCATGCCGGAGCTCGTCGTCATGTTCATCGTGACCGCGTTCCTCATCTCCGTGCCCTTCCTGCCCGGCGCCGTCGGCATCTACGAAGGCGGCATCGCGGGCGCCTTCGAGGTCCTCGGCCACTCACGCGCCGATGGCGTGGCCTACGCGATGACCATCCACGCCGCAGAGCTCGTGGTCGTCGCGGTCGGCTTCCTCTTCCTCGCCCATCTCGGCCTGAGCCTGGCCGCACCTCGGAAAGCCGCGGGCGAGGGGGCGCACGGTCCGCGGGTGCGGCGGGTGCATCGTCCTGCTTGAGGACGGCCGGTGCGTGCCCGCCGGCTCACGGCGCGACGCCGGGATGCCGCGCGAGCCAGTCCGCGACCGCGTTGTCCCACACGGCGCGGTCCTTGGTCACCGTGAAGCAGCTCGGGAGGCTCGTCGGGAAGTCGCCCGGCCCGAGCCACACCATCACGTTGTTGGCGCAGTCCCGGAGCTGCTCGGGCGGGATGCCCATGCGGCTCGCGCCCGGCTGTCCGACGCGCTCGGCCATGAACACGTTGTTGTAGAGGGCGAGCTTGGGGGACAGGCTGGCGTCCGGGTTGTTCCAGTTGTGCCACTTGAAGAAGGCACCCGTGCCGAGGCCATCCGCGCTGGCACCGCGCGGGCCCGGCATCGGCTGCAGCCGGACGAGCGAGCTCTGGATCGTCCAGAGCTTGCTCGATCCGTCGAACCCGCTGGCAATGATCGCGTCCGACGGACGCGCGCTGAAGGCCTCGTAGCAGCCGTCGAACAGGGAGTCGTCGACGAGCCCGCCGTGCACGTGGTCGTTCTCGACGCAGTCGTCGCGCACGTAGCTCAGGTGGACGTTCCGGATCGTGAAGTCGTCGGCCAGCTTGGGACGGACCCCGTCGGTCACGTTGTCGATGCGGATGCCGTCGACGGCGAGCTGCGAGTCGTCGAACACGATGCCGGCGTTGTTCATCGAATGCATGTCGTCCCAGCCGAGGCTCCGATCGTACTGCCCGAGCACCGTGCCGCCGAGCACGTGGACGCCGGCGCCGACGGCGAGGCGAAGAAGGTGGCCGCCGTCAAGTCGATCTTCGTCTTCCCGGCGAGCGACAGGTTCGTGTAGGCCGTCGAGCGCGAGCCCTGGAGCGTGATGAGCGGCGCGACGACGACCGTCGTCGTCGCGCTGGCGCTCTTTCCGCCGCCGTCGGTCACCGACGCGGTGAGCACGTGCGTGCCCGGGCCGAGGGTGCCGCCGGCGAGCGTGCCGCCGGCGCCGAGCGGCCCCTGGAGGCTGGAGCTCCAGGCGATCGCCGACGAGAGATCACCGTCCTCCGCGTCCTCGGCGGTGGCGGTGAGGGTGACCGGCTCGTCGGGGGCGAACGTCGTCCCGCTCGACGGCGCGACGATCTCCACGCTGGGCGCGGCGTTGACGACGAGCGTGATGTTCGCGAGCGCGCGCGTGCCGCCGCGGTCCGTGACCGAGGCCGTGATCGTGTGGGTCCCGGAGCGGAGCGTGGGCACGCCGAGCGCGCTGCCGGTCCCCAGCGGGCCGTCCAGGCTCGAGCTCCACACGATCGCCGCCCCGAGGTCGCCGTCCTCGGCGTCGGCTGCCGTCCCGGCGAGGGTGATCGCCTCCCCGGGCGAGAACGTGGACCCGTCCGCCGGCCCGGTGATCGTCACCGTCGGGGCGGCGTTCACCTCCACCGTGACCTCGGCGGCGGCGCTTCTTCCGCCGCTGTCCCGCACCGACGCGGTGATCACGTGGGTGCCGGAGCGCAGCGTGACGCCCGTCAGCAGGGCACCCGAGCCGAGCGGACCGTCGAGGCTCGACGTCCACTCGACCGCGTCGCCGAGATCGCCGTCCTCGGCGTCGGTCGCGGTCGCGAGGAGCGACACTGCGTGGCCCGCGCCGAGCACCGACCCGCTCGCCGGAGCCGCGATCGCGATCTCGGGTGCGGCGTTGACCACGATGGTGACTCCCGCCTCTGCCGCCTTCCCGCCGCTGTCGGTCACCCGGGCGGTGATCAGGTGCGTGCCGGAGCGGAGCGCGGCGACGCTCAGCATGCCGCCGGTGCCGAGCGGGCCGTCGAGGCTCGAGGTCCACCGGATCGCGGGCCCGAGGTCTCCGTCCTCCACGTCGCTCGCCGTGGCCCCGAGCGCCACGGCGTCGCCCGGCAGGAACGCCGCACCCTCCGGCGGCGAGGCGATCACGAGCGTCGGCGGCGCGTTCACCACGACCGTGACCTGCCGGCTCACGGTCCTGCCGCCGCTGTCGGCGACCGCGGCGGTGACCGTGTGGGTACCCGACCGGAGCGTGGCGACGCGCAGCGTTGGGCCCGCGCCGAGGGGTCCATCGAGGCTCGAGCTCCACCGGATCGCGGCGTCGAGGCTCCCGTCCTCGGTGTCGCTCGCGCTCGCGGTGAAGATGATTGCGGCGCCGGGTACGGAGTCGAAGCCGTCAGCGGGAGAGGTGATCGCGAGGACGGGAGGCGCGTTGACGACCACGGTGAGCGCCCCGCTCGCCGTCTTGCCGCCGCGATCCGCGACCGAGGCGGTGATCGTGTGCGTCCCGGAGCGGAGCCGGCCGACATCCAGCCTGCTGCCCGTGCCGAGGGGACCGTCGACGCTCGACGTCCACGTGATCTCGCCGCCCAGGTCGCCGTCCTCGAGATCGCGTGCCGCGCCCATGAAGGTGATGGTCTCGCCCGGCGCGAACAGCGCGCCGTCGGCCGGCGCGGTGATCTGGAGCGTCGGCGGCGCGTTCACGACCAGGGTGATCTGGGCGTTCGCCCGCTTGCCGCCCGTGTCGGTCACCGAGGCCGTGATGGTGTGCGTACCGGACCGGAGGCTCACCGAGAGCGTGCCGCCGGTGCCGAGCGGGCCGTCGACGCTCGAGGTCCAGGTGACGGCCGCGGAGAGGTCGCCGTCCTCGACGTCCGCGGCCGTGCCCTCGAACCGTACGAGGTCACCGGGGACGAGGACCGAGCGGTCCGTGGGGGCGACGATCCGCAGCTGCGGCGGCGTGTTCACGACGACCGTCGTCCGCGCCTCGGCCGTCTTCCCGCCGCTGTCGGCGACCGCTGCGGTGATCGTGTGCGTGCCCGAGCGCAGCGTGCTCACGTCGAGCGCGCCGCCGCTGCCGAGCGGCCCATCGAGGCTCGACCGCCAGGCGATGATCGCGCTCAAGTTCCCGTCCTCGCGGTCCTGGGCGGCGCCGGTGAACCGGATCGTCTCGCCAGGGACGAAGCCCGCGCCGTCGGCGGGCCCCGTGATGGCGATCGTCGGTGCGGCATTCACGACCACGGTGCGCATCGCAGCCGCCACCTTGCCGCGGCCGTCGGTGACCGACGCGGTGATGGTGTGCGTGCCCGAGCGGAGCGTCGAGGTGCTGATCGTGCCGCCCGTGCCGAGCAGGCCGTCGAGGCTCGAGGTCCAGGTGATCGACCCCGAGAGATCGCCGACGTCGACCTCACTCGCAGCGGCGCTGAACGTGACGGCCGCGCCGGGCACGAACGCGGTGCCATCCGCGGGAGCGATGATCGTCAGGATGGGCGGGCTCGCCACCACGATCGCGATCCGCGCCTCGCCCGACCGCCCGCCGGCATCGGTCGCACGCGCCGTGATGGTGTGGGGGCCATGGCTGAGGCTCGCGGTCGTGATCGAGGTCCCGCTGCCGAGGATGCCGTCCCGGTCCGAGGCCCAGACGATGCGCGCGCCGAGGTCGCCGCTCTCCGCATCGACGGCCGTGGCGCTGAAGGTCACGGCCGCGCCGAGGTCCACGGTCGCGCTCGGGGCGGGCGCGGTGATCGTGACCAGCGGCGCCAGGTTCTGGACGAGCGCGATCAGGAGCTGGGGCTTCCCGCTCGTCGCCTCGCGGCTCCCGTAGCGCACCCAGTCGCTCGACGTGCTGTCGACGGCGAAGTCGTACGTCCCGTCGGCCGCGACGGCGGAGGTGACGTCGAAGTCGGCCGCCTGCTTCGGCAGCACCTTTCCCTTGATGGCGAGCGCCGGCCCGTCGATGAGCGGCCGGGTGCGGTAGGTCGTCGTGGCTTCGGGCCAGGCGTGGTTGCTGATCGCGTGCACCGCGCCGCCGAGCGCGCTCGCATCGCTGCTGCTCGACCCGACCGTCAGCCGGAGCAGCGCCTGCTGGACGGTGAAGCGCCCGATGCCGTTCACGGCAAAGCGGAGGAACGCCTGGCGGACGGGCGACGTGCCGACGAGGAGCGAGGTCGCCGTCCCGAGCTTCGTGGTCGCGGTGCCGGCGTCGACGTAGGCGTCGGCGACGGGCAGGAGCGCCAGCTGCGACGGCACCACGGTCACGGCCACGCTCGCGCTCGCGGTGGCGCCGTCGGCGTCGGTCACCGACGCCGTGAGCGTGTGGGCGCCGACCGACAGGCTCGGGACGACGAGCGTGGCTCCCGTCCCGAGGGCACCGTCGCGACTCGACGCCCAGCGCACCGTCGCCCCGAGGTTCCCGTCCTCGGTATCGGTCGCCACCGCGCCGAGGAGGACCGGGCGTCCCGTGAGCAGGCTCGGCTGCGGGGCGGGCGCGACGATCGTGATCGCTGGCGGCACGTTCGGCGGCCGCACGACGACCGTTCGCTCGGCGTGCCCGACGAGACCACCCGCGTCGATCGCCGCCGCCGTCACCGTGTGCGTGCCGACGGAGAGGCGGGTCGTGGCGAAGCTCCCGCCGAGGCCGATGGCTCCGTCGCGGTCGGACGTCCAGCGGAGCGTCGAGGTCAGGTTGCCGTCGGTCGCGTCCGTCGCGGTGCCGCTGAAGGCGACGCTCGTGCCGGCGAAGACGCGGGTCCCCGCGGGCGGCGCGGCGATCGTCACGACGGGCGGGCTCGGCGTGATCGTCACGTGGACCTGGGCGGAGCCGACGGCACCATCGGAGTCGGTGGCCGAGGCGACCAGCGTATGGCTGCCCTCGGAGAGCATCACCGTACGCCCCGGCCCCGGGCCGAGCGCGCCGTCGCGGCTCGACGTCCACTGGATGCGGCTCGTCACGTCGCCGTCGAAGTCGTCGGCCGCGGTGGCGCCGAGGGCGAGCAGCGTGCCCGCGGGCACGGCCGTGCCCTCCGCGGGCGCCGCGATCGTCACCCGGGGCGGCGCGTTCGGCGACCGCACGCGAACCGAGATGCGCGCCTCGCCGCGGAGCCCGTCGTCGTCGCTCACCCGCGCGCTGATCACGTGCGCGCCGACGCCGAGCGCACCGGCAGTGACGCTCGGGCCGGTGCCGAGCGCGCCGTCCCGGTCCGAGCTCCAGGCGATGCGTGCGCCGAGGTCGCCGTCCTCGACGTCCGTCGCGCGGCCAGTGAAGGTCATCGGCAGGCCGCTGGTGAAGACGACCGTCCCGTCGGCGGGCGCCGCGATGGTCACGACCGGCGGATGGGTGACGGTGACCGTGATCGCGGCCTGGCCGACGAGACCGCCCGTGTCCGTCGCCCGCGCGGTGATCGTGTGCACCCCGGGACGGAGCGCGGTCGTGGTGAGGGCCGCGCCCGCGCCGAGGAGGCCGTCGAGACTCGAGCTCCATTCGATCCGGCTCCCGAGGTCGCCGTCCTCGGCGTCGGTGGCGGCGCCGGCGAAGGCGACCGGGCTACCCGGCAGCACCCTGGTGCCCGACGCCGGCGCGAGAATGGTGACCAGCGGGGCCGTGTTCTGCGTCAGCGCGATCCGCAGCTCGGGCTTCCCCGTCGACGCCTCGCGGCTGGCATAGCGGACCCAGTCGCTCGAGGTGCTGACCAGCGCGAAGTTGAAGGTCCCGTCGGCGGCGACCCCCTGGGTCACGTCGAAGTCCACGACCTGCTTCGGCGTGACCGACCCGTGCGTCGCCAGCACGGCGCCGTCGACGGCGGGGCGGGTATTGTAGGTCGTCGTGGCCTCGGACCACGCGCCGTTCGTGATCGCGCGCACGGTTCCGCCGGCGGCACTCCCGTCGCCGCTGCTCGAGCCCACGGTCATGTGGAGCAGCGCCTGCTGCACCCGGAACTGTCCGATGCCGGTCACGGCGAAGCGGAGGAGCGCCTGGCGCACCGGCGACATCCCGGCGAGGAGGGACGTCGCGCCGCCGAACTTCGCGCTGGCACTCCCCGCATCGACGTAGGTGTCGGCGCTCGGCGGGAAGACGAGCGTCGATGGCACGACGGTGACCGTGACGCTCGCGCTGACGGTTGCGCCGTCGCGGTCCGCGACCGACGCGGTCAGCGTGTGCGTGCCCAGCGAGAGGCCCGGTGCGACCACCGTCCGTCCCGTGCCGAGAGCGCCGTCGCGGCTCGACGTCCAGACGAGCGCCGCGCCGAGGTCGCCGTCCTCGACGTCGGCCGCCGTGGCGGCGAGGAGCACGGGCTTGCCCGCCAGCAACGTGGTCCCGGCGGCGGGCGCCACGACGCGTACGACGGGCGGCACGTTCGGCGGCCGCACGACGACCCGCCGCACGGCCTCGCCGCTGAGCCCACCCGCGTCGGCGGCGATCGCCGTGATGCTGTGGGTCCCCGTGCTGAGGCGCGTGCTCGTGAAGGAGGGACCGCTGCCGATCTGACCGTCGCGGTCGGAGAGCCAGCGGAGCGCGGCGGAGAGATCGCCGTCGGTCGCGTCCGTCGCCGTGCCGCTGAAGGCGAGGCTCGTGCCGGCGAAGACCGTCGTGCCGTCGGCGGGCGCCACCATCGTCACCACGGGCGGCGTCGGTGTGACCGTCAGGCGAGCGGTGGCGGACCCAGGTGCGCCGTCGGAATCGGTGACGGCGGCGACCAGCGTATGCGCGCCCTCCGAGAGCAGCCGCGTGCCGTTCGGACCGAGGACGCCATCGCGGCTGGACGTCCAGCGGATCTGCCCGGTCAGGTCGCCGTCGAAGTCGTCGCTGGCGGCAGCGCCGAGTCGCACGGCGGTGCCGGCCGGCACCGAGCTTCCATCGGCGGGACTCGCGATCGTGACCGCGGGCGGCGTGTTCGGGGCGCGGACCCGGATGCTCGTCTGGGCCTGGCCGCCAAGCCCGCCGGAGTCGGTCACGGCGGCGGTGACCGTGTGCAGCCCGACGGTCAGCGCGCTGGTCGTGACCGTGGCCCCGGTGCCGAGGCTGCCGTCGCGGCTCGACGTCCACTCGATCCGGCTCGACAGCTCGCCGTCCTCCGCATCGCGCGCCTGGGCCGCGAAGGTGATCGCGTCGCGCTGGAAGAAGATGGATCCGGCGGCGGGCGCGGCGATGGTCACCGTCGGGGCGGCCCGGGCGACCGTCACGATGAGGGTCGGCGCCGGGCCGCCCTCGCGCGAGCGGTAGTCGCACTCGTCGGCCGACGTGTTGACGAGGGCGAAGTTGTAGGTGCCGTCGCCGGTGACCGCCGAGGCGACGTTGAAGTCGACGGTCTGCCCGAGCCGCACCGGCCCCTGGCTCGCCACCGTCGGGCCGTCGACCGCCGGCCGGTTGTTGAAGGTGATCGTGCTCTCCTGCCAGGTGCCGTCGGTGATGGTGTGGAGC